>CAXIDD010000187.1:0-8839 GCA_964021975.1 uncultured Saprospirales bacterium
AACGCCCATATAAGGCGCACCAGCTAGTGCAAATGATAAATATTGCGTAGCCGTGTAAACGGTTTCAAATCGGATAAAATAATTGATTAGACTCTTTTCCCGTGTATAAGGTGAAAATCCAAGAATAACCTGATCTTTTTCAGAAAAAAGATTGGCCATAGATTTTGCCCAAAGTGTTGTTGTCGGAAAACAATCTGCGTCGGTAAGTAGTAGAAACTCATATTTGGCAGCTAAAATGCCTTCGGATAAGGCTTTCTTTTTGCCAGGTAGCTCTGTGTCGCTCTCATTAATTAGATGCAAATTCGGATAATTATTTTGAAAATCCAAAATAATCTGCTCTGAATTATCAATAGAATGATCATTAACGACAATTACTTCGAAAAGTAAGTCTTTTTGTGCCAATATTTTGGGTAAAAATTGCCGCAATTGCGATTCCGCATTTCGAGCACAAATAATAATGCTAATTCCGTTTAGGGCTTGATTCAGTTTTGGAGGGCTGGGTGCGCTATAAAATGCCAAACGACTAAAAATACCCAACCAGTACAAAAGTTGGATAAACGTAGCCAATAAAAAGGTGACTGTTAATAAGTCTACTAGTAAACTCACACTTTAAAATCTAATAAGAATTGTTTGACATCTGCCTCAAATTGCGGGCCTTCATCAAAATGAAACCGAACCTGAACAGGAATAGCAAAGATAGGCATCTGATTTTGCCGAATATAAGGGTGATGAAGCTCTAAACGCATCGCATCCTTTTCTGTAGTTATGATTACTTTTTTCTTTGACTCCAAACGCTCAAAATTTTCTTTGAGTTGGGCTACATCATATTTAGTAAAAAAATGATGATCCTCAAACTCCATAACGGAGACATTATTCACCTTACTGGTTAAATAGTCCGTTAGATATTCCGTGCGGGCAATGGCACAGATGAGTAAGACATCTAGGTCTGGACTGAGTTGGACACCATATTGTGAATTAAAAATAAAGTAGGGCTGTGCATAATCATAATAGGAAAAGTAAATCTTTTGACTAGGCAAAGGCTGTATATCCTTTAAGAATTCTGCGCGTTGTTCTGGAGTCACTTCAGGCGGACATTTAGAAACAATAATGGTATCAGCCCTTTGATAGGCAGAACGCCATTCCCGTAAACGCCCCGAAGGAAGAAGGTAATCCTTGGTAAACGGATGACTAAACTCCGTCAACATAATATTCATCCCTGGCTTAACCGCCCGGTGCTGAAAAGCATCGTCTAATAAGACCACTTGCACCTCTGGATGATCAGACACCAACATTGGAATACCCAAGGCCCTACTTTCTGAAACAGCAACTTGTATATCCGGGTACTTACGCTTAAATTGTAAAGGCTCATCTCCTACTTGTTCCGCGTTCATTTGAGGCTTAACGACTAAGTAACCTTTTGTCTTTCGTTTGTACCCTCTACTAAGTGTGGCTACCTCCAGTTAGCTTTTCAATAAACGGACTAAATACTCAATATGCGGTGTTTTGCCAGCTCCTCCAACGGAGAGGTTCCCCACCGAAATAACGGGTAGATCAAATTCGACTCCTTTTAATAAATTCCAACGGTAGAATTGATTACGTAAGCCTACTCCCAAACCATAAAGGAAGGAGAATGGTGCTAAAAGAATTTTAAATAGAATGTGTTGTACCATATTGAAGGAATGAATCTGGACGAAAAGCATCTTTATATAAATACCCAATGATTATAAAACCCAAGCTAAAGGTGCTCTAATACAGAAGAACCACTAACGACAAATTTATCGTAATTTAACAGCATTCCAACTACTTGGGTTGAACAAATAGATATATACTCGATGAAAGCGATGATTTTTGCCGCAGGTTTAGGTACTAGACTCCGACCTTTAACCAATGAAATACCTAAAGCATTGGTTCCTGTAGAAGGCGTTCCTTTATTAGAACTGGCTATTCAACGTATCGCCGCGATAGGCATTCGTGAGATCGTTATTAACGTACACCACTTCGCAGAGAAGATTATAGATTTTATTCAGCAAAAGGATCAATTCGGCTTACAAATCCATATTTCAGATGAGCGCGAACAGATCTTAGAAACGGGCGGTGGTTTGCTTAAAGCAGCTCCTCTTCTCAAAGACGGACCTTTTTTGGTAATGAATGCCGATATTCTCACAAATCTAGATTTAAGTAAAATGATTGCTATCCATAAGCAGAACGATGCCTTAGCAACACTAGCCATACGGGATCGTAAAAGTAGTCGTTACTTATTGTTTGATGACAACCGTCAACTGGCTGGATGGGAAAACAAAAAAACGGGCGAACAAAAAATTAGCCGCGTAACAAATACTCAAAAAGCATTTGCTTTTAGTGGCATACACGTAATAGATCCAGCTATATTTGAATTAATGCCTACTGCCCTAAGTAAGTTTTCAATTATTGACACCTACTTGGAAGCAGCAATAACACAAAAAATAATAGGTTATCCCCACAATGAAGATCTGTGGTTAGATGTAGGTAAACCAGATCAATTAGCTAAGGCGAGTGGCGTTTTTAAAAAAATATTTAATTAGCCTTGCCAAGAAGCTATTTGAATCTAAAGGCGAAAGTATAATTTTGACATACATATAATGCTAATTGCGTATATTGGTCTAGCCAAAAAGCTTTGAAGAGACCTTTCTAACTGAAAAAACGCATGGAATTTCGGCGAATTTTTGATCTGCTGACTTTACAAAATAAGCAGTCTCCCATCTTTTATTATAAAGAAGGACTGAAATGGAATGCTATTGACATAGAGGAAAGTATAGCGCTATGTAATAGAATGAGCGCAGGACTGTTGAATTTAGAATTAGAAGCAGGTGACCGTATAGCCATTTGTGCAGCGAGTGGATCTCCTTACTGGATGCTTTTGGTACAAGCAGCCTTGCAAATCGAGTTAGTAGTCGTACCAATCAATTCTTCAGCTAGCTCAGATCAGATACTCGAGGTCATGCGAGCTACCCAGACTAAATTTGCTTTTGTAGAAAGTAGAACTGACTTTATTCGCTTTCGAGAAATAGCCGAAGGCATGCAGCACTTTAACCAAGTATTAGCTTTTTATCATTTACCAGATTTAGAAAGTTTTGAAGGCTTACAAACAGAACCTAGTGCAGCCCATTTGGAAACCATCCAAATGTTCAAAGCTGCTATTCACGAAGATGATTTAGCCATTATTCTTAGTCAGGATGATTATCTTACTTATTATTCCCACAAGCAAATATTAGATCAAGTACAAAGGTTATTGCCTCGCTTTCAATCAAAGACCAATCAAAAGGCTTTGAGTTTTCTACCGCCGGGAAAACTACTCGAGTTTGTGTTGTTACATACCTATTTGGCTGCAGGTTTAGATCTTTATTTCTCAAATATCAACCAATCTTTATTTACCAGCTTACTTGAGGTAAAACCTGACTTTATAGGCCTGGAAGCGACTCATGTGGAAGATTTAAGAGATTATTTTTATAACCAAACTACTCAGGAGACCAGAATAAGTCGAAAACGGACTGTTTGGAGTATTAAAATAGGTGAAGCCTTCAATGAAACCGCCTTAAATAGTCTAAAGTATCGCCTACAGTATCGTTTAGCGGATTGGTGGCGTTTTCGAAAATGGCGCAAACTATTGGGTGGCTACCTCAGAGGTATCATTATAGATGAGCCCATCAAAACAAGTACTGTACAGCTGTTCAAAGCTGCTTTTATTCCAGTTTTTTATCATAATCCAGAGTCTACAAGCCCCACAGTAGCATCGTCGGAAAACTAAAGCCAGTAATCCAAAAAGGAGGTGGGCGAGTCACTGATCGATTTACTATTTCACATTGAAGACAAATTTGTGGTATCTCTAAATTTTGTCCCCCAATAAATCGAGGGCAAAAGCTATCTACAGGAGGTACTATATCCATAGGGGGGATATAACGATGGAGTGTATCTCTTTCTGTACAATAAAAATAGCCGTATATGTTTTCTGTCTGATTGTTTTCGTAGCTAATATTGGAAAAGGTAATGCCAGCTGGAGTTTCAAACATATTCCCTGTTCGATTCAGTGTCTGCCCTATTTGATCCCAATAGGTAAAAGCCCCCTCACTAAGTGATTCTTGATAAACACTAAAAACATATCCCTCTGCAAGTTTAAAGTTTAATAATTGATCATAAATAACCTGTTGGTTTAGATAGTCGTTTTTTAATACATTACCATCGTATAATTTAGGACCAAAAACAGCTGTAGATTCAGAAATGTAGCAAGTATCTCTAATCCCTCCGAACTGAGGCAACTCCGTTATTTTAAACGTACGATCGCCTAACCATCGAAAACGTCCGTAATCAGTTTGACTTTTTAACTTGAGTTGAGTGTCTATTGAAAAGCGGATAAACGTATCTAAGATTGATTTATCCTCATCTAAAGGATCAGGAACAAATTTTAAAACCCTCTCCCAGTGGATAGAGTCTACCTTTGGGACGGGCAGTAAGGGTTCTAGCTCGGAAACAATGATATTTCCATTCGGCATTTGTAATTCAATACGGTACACTCGGTTGTATTCAATCGGGAAATCGGGCTGGTTGTTTGGAATATCTAGTTGAAGCAAGCCCTCACCTCGAGGGGCTAATTTCAAGCGGGTACCATCTTGATCAATAATGTAACCTTCAAAAGCACTAACCTTTCCAAAACTACTTGGGGAAAAATTGAATACCCGATCAATCCGTATGCTTACTTGGCTAGGGTTACCTTTAAGTAAAACCCCTTGTACAACCAGCGCATTCTCCTGACCGGACGTAGGGGCAAGATCGATCTGATCTAGACAACTAGTTAAGCTAAAAATAAGCATCCAAAATAAGAGAAAGCTTTTATTGGATAAGTCTAAAAAATAAAATGGGGATGGATGTTTTTTCATGAATATGCTAACTAAGTGGCGGAATAGGCTTCGGGTTTACTCTAAAGTTACAGCACCTTTGATAAGTTGTAGATTCTAATTTTGTCAATTATATGACAAAAGGTATTTCCTTTTGAAGGAGCCCCTTAAAGCCTCTGCTTACTCTATCCAAAATGAAGGTGGACTGGTTACTGATCTTGCTTCTAGTTCACAAAAGAAACAAATATCAGGTATATTCATTTGGCCAATAAATTGGGGACAATATGTAGCTTGAGTCGTTATTTCCACTGGTGAGACATATTGGCGTAAAGTGTCTCGTTCTGTACAATAAAAATAGCCGTACAAACGGTCATCCCGATCATCGGTATATTCTAGATTAGTAAAAGTGCTGCCAGCCGGAGACTCAAACATATCACCTGAACGATTGAGTAATTGATCAATTTGAGACCAATAGGTATAGGCACCCGCACTTAAAGACTCCTGGTAGACACTAAAATAATAGCCTTCAGTCAATTTAAAATTTAAGGATTGATCAAATATAATTTGCCCGCTTAAGTAATCATTTTTAAGTTGATTGCCATCATGAAGTCGAGGGTCAAAAATACTGACCGCTTCGGTGAGGTAACAGGTATCTCTTGGTGGAAAAAACTGTGGTAACTCCGTAAATTTATACGTTCGTTCTGCTAGCCAGCGGAAACGCGCCCAATCCGTTTGATCTGCTAGTTTTAAAGGGGTATCAATCGAAAAACGCACAAAAGTATCCAACATAGACTGGTCTACATCTAAAACAGAAGGAACAAATTTAGTCACTCTTTCAAAATGGATCGCATCGATTTTTGTCACGGGAATCAGAGGCTCCATTTGAGAAATAATGGTACCACCATTGGGCATGCGCAATTCTATCGCATAACTTTGGTTGTAGTTAACCTGGAAAGTTGGATGATTATCCGGAATAACCAATCGGTAAAAACCATCTGCAATACGACGTAATTCTAGTTGCTCCCCAGTTTCATCCTTAAGGAAAGCCTGGAGCGCATTGATCGGGCCAATACTTGAAAGCGAAAAGTTGTATAATCGAGACAAGCGGATTTCTACGATACTTGGACGCCCTTTAATAAGGACTCCCTGAACGGTAATCGCATCTTCCAGGCCTTCGGGTGGATCAAGTTCGATAATGTCTAAGCAGCCAGGGAGGATACAAAAAATTGCTAAAAGTAACAGATAGCGTCTATACAGCGTGTATAGATTCTTTGATTTCATAAATTCAGGATAAAATCTATTGATTCAATGCTTTTAGCTTGTCTTCTAGTTCAACTTCGTCACCAGGTTTATAGCCATTGTGATCGTATACGATGGTCCCGTTTTTATCAACAATCATGGTCCTTGGAATGGCCGTTACATTGAGCGCATTGCGTAGAGCACTATTTTCATCAGCTAAAACCCGATAATCCCACCAATTTGAAGAAACAATACCGGGTACTTTAGGAAGCATCCGCTGATCGTCAATCGTTACAGCAATTAGCTGCATTTTATAGTCCTTTTGCCAGTCTTCGTAAACTTCAGAAATGGTATTGAGTTCTCGCTTACAAGGGGCACACCAGGTTGCCCAAAAACTTAATACTGTGTAATCTGCATTTTTTAATTCTTTGTGCAAACTGACATCTTGTTTTTTTAGGGTTTTTAAAAAAACATCAGGCACTTGTTTTTGTGCAGATAAAATCGAACCAATAAAAAGTAAAACGACAGTCGTTGAGATCCACTTCATCATTATATCTTTATGTAATAGAAACTAATACTACTTTTATGTTAAAGCGCTTTTTCTTGTTTTTAGTTGCAATTTGGTTGTTACAGCCGATGTTTGGACAACAAGATACCAATACCCCCCAAATTTCTGGAAATTTTCAGGGAAATGCCAATTTCTTTATTCGAGATTCTTTAATTGGAGCTGCTAATACGCCTCAGTACGATCGGCAACTCTACGGAGCGGACGCCTGGCTAAATCTTAATTACAGTAATTGGGGCTTCGACTTTGGTCTGCGCTTCGATATTTTCAACAACTCTAACCTCTTAAATCCAACCGACTCGTATTCTGACGAAGGCATTGGCAATTGGTTTGTCCGCAAACGCATTGGTGACCTGGAATTAGCTGCAGGGTTTCTATACGATCAAATTGGGAGCGGGATTATTTTTCGGTCATTTGAAGAACGTCCTTTATTAATAGATAATGCCCTTCGAGGGGCAATACTTAAGTATCACTTTAATGATAATTGGTCGGTAAAAGCTTTTACCGGAAGGCAAAAACAACTCTTTGAAACGTATCAATCTGTACTCAAAGGTATCAATGTAGAGGGTTTTGTGGAAACTAAAAATAAAAATGGTCTCAGCTTAGCCCCTGGATTTGGAGTAGTCAATCGGACTTTAGATGACAATAGTATGAACGCTTTGGTAGCAACCATCAATACCTACACAGCAGAGAATGCTTTTGTCCCAAATTATAATAGTTATGCCCTGTCTTTGTACAATACCTTGACCAGCGGAAATTTTAATTGGTATGTGGAAACAGCTTTTAAAACCGAAGATGCCATCAACGATCCTTTTGCTTCTGTCGTCATCGCTGGGGATACCACGACGGGGGACCTTTTTATCAATGCACCTGGGTCGGTGCTTTACTCTAGTCTCTCTTATGCTACTCGAGGTTTTGGTCTTACCTTAGAGGCTAAACGCACTGAGAACTTCACCTTCCGTACGCGTCCTCAAGTACAACTCAACCGGGGAATGGTAAATTTCTTACCTCCTATGGCCCGAGCCAACACCTATCGCTTATTATCCCGCTACAATGCCGCGACCCAAGAAGTGGGAGAGCTAGCCATCCAAGGGGACCTACGATATGCACCTTCTCGGAACCTCCGGTTTAATGTCAACTTTTCTAACATTTGGAACTTAGATAATGACCTATTATACCGAGAAGTTTATGCGGAAGCTTATTATAAACTAAGCAAAGAAACCAGTATAACGGGCGGTCTACAGTACCAACAATACAACCAAGAAGTCTTTGAATTCAAACCGAATGTACCCTTGGTAGAAGGGATTACACCATTTGTGGATGTTTTATATAAAATTGGAAATCGCAGAGCTTTGCGCATCGAAGCACAATATAAATTAGTAGGGCAAGATGAAGGTGCGGGTTTAAAACAAGATTACGGAGATTGGGCCTTCCTGTTATTAGAATATAGTGTAGCGCCCAATTGGACCTTTTCTGTTTCAGACATGTACAACAGCAACCCCGGGGTAGGTAGTCCTGTCAATGATCAGGGGGAGCGGCCACGAATTCATTATCCACGCTTTGACGTTTCTTACACAAAAGGGACCAACCGTTTCGATCTGAGCTACGTTAAACAGGTAGAAGGAGTAGTGTGTACCGGAGGTATTTGTAGACTGGAGCCTGCCTTCAGTGGTGTACGTTTTTCCGTCAACAGTAGTTTCTAAATCTCAAATGAATCAAACCAATGAACCGTAATTTTTTATTTCTGATAGCCATTTTATTGATATTTCTAGGCTGTACTGAAATTCCGCCGACCATTACTCCATTACAGGTGGGGATAGAACCTTCACCAACTGATAGTACCGTAAAAAAAGTATTGATTGAAGAGTTGACTGGCGTACGCTGTGTTAATTGCCCCGGAGGTACGGCAGAAGTACTGCGTTTGCAAGAACTATTGGGAGAACAAGTCATTGCTGTAGCTTTACATGCCGGAAGCTTCGCCATTCCTTATGAGGAAAGTCGAGGTGACTTTCGGATACCAGAAACCACAAGTTTACTCAATTACTTGGGGTCGCCCTTGGGATATCCTTCCGCAGTAATCAACCGGAAATTGTACGAGGGGGAACGAGACTTACAACTTTCACGTGGTCTTTGGCCATTGTTCACCAGCCAAGAAACCCAAGGCCCT
>CAXIDD010000188.1:0-8818 GCA_964021975.1 uncultured Saprospirales bacterium
ATACGCTTCTTTACTTAAAGAACATTGGGAAATAAGTACAGAGCAAGGAACGCCCAAAAAAATCAAGTATACTCCCAACGAAGCTTCCCTACAATTTGACTAAGCATCAATTTAAAGCCTAAGAATCATGAAAAACTACCTGGAAATTAACCGTGCCTTATGGGATAATCGTGCAAACCACCACTTTGATTCTGATTTTTATGATGTTCCAGCTTTCTTGGCAGGTAAGAGTAGTTTGAAAGACATCGAACTGGCTTTATTAGGTGACTTCACAGGTAAAAAAGTACTGCACCTTCAGTGCCATTTTGGACAAGATACTTTATCCCTAGCCAAAATGGGCGCGGAAGTGACTGGTGTTGATTTATCTGAAGTAGCCATTCAAAAAGCAAGAGAATTAGCACAACAGACCGGACTAGAAGCCCGCTTTATCGCCAGTGATGTACTAACTCTTGATCAACATTTAACCGAAGAATTTGATTTAGTTTTTACTTCCTACGGCGTTATCGGCTGGCTACCAGATTTAAAACCTTGGGGGAAAATAATTGCTCAGTTTCTAAAGCCGGGAGGCCATTTTATTATGGCCGAGTTTCATCCTGTAATCTGGATGTTTGACGATCAATTGAAAAAATTGGAATATTCTTATTTCAATGAAGAGCTGATTATCACCACAGAAGCCTTTTCTTACGCTGGGGCTAAAGAAGGATTGGAAGCCTACGGGTGGAACCACTCCTTAGCGGATGTTTTTACAGTGCTTTTGAGAGAAGGACTAAGTATCCTCGATTTTCAGGAATACAACTATAGCCCCTATGATATTTTTGAGGAAAGCGTAGCTGTATCCAATGGCTTCCAGGTAAAAGGTCAAAAGAATATTTTCCCTTATGTTTATTCCATAAAGGCAGCTAAGCAATAAGGAAAAAGTATTTATTTGTAGTCTCAAACAGCTTCTAAGGTTTTAAAAATTTCCGAAGCCCTACCAAATCATCTGTATTGATTAGGTCAACTTGGGCATCCAATAATTTATCCCAAACGGCTGGTTTATCTGGTGTACCCCAGAAGCGAATGCGTTTTCCTTCCGAATGTACATTCGCCGTTAAACTCCGTAATTTTCGCCATTCTTTTGTGGGCATTTCACCTTCTCCATTCCACGAAAAATGATGATTATAATTCGTACTCACAACGGGCATATAATCTGCTGATATCCCTTTACCGATGTCTTTGGGTCTGCCATCTAATGCCATTAAACGGTTTGATTCACTCAACAAAGTTTTAATAGGCCGGTCTCCGGAAAGGAAAATGGTAACAGGGCCTGGTATTTTATTCTTCCCCTTATAAGTAGTCAGCATACTTTGATAAGGTTGTAGCTGTTCCTTCAATTTTTGATAGACAGCAGGTCCATTCTTTTTGATGTCAATCATTAAAAAAAAAGTGACCTCATAGGCTGCATAAACTTGACCTCCATTCTGTTGGATGCGTTGTTCTAGAGGTTCTAAATAAAGTTTACGAAGAGTCCGGTTGGGGCTGACCGTTTTAGGCAGATCATGGTAAACGTAAATTTCATCATCCACCAAATATACATCTACTTCGATACTCGTAAAGCCCTGTGCTAAGGCATCAAACAAAGGCCGATTATGTTCGTAATCATTGTGTGCATGTGCATTGGGTAAAGGTTGGACGATTTGCCCGTATAAAGAGGAGTGCATCAAAAATAAAACGGGCAAGTATTGTAAAAGGTAGCGCATATTGTGGACTTCATTGATGCAGCATCACATCTCTACAAATTTAGGCTTATGCTTTAGTAAAGACAAGTTTAAGTGTAGGTTTAAGATCTGACTTAACGAATCAAATTAATCTCCCCCGAAAGTTGTTTAATCTGTCCATTTTCGGTTTGAACTTTGGCCCCCCAAATATAAATACCGGTATTGGCTAATTGACCTTGGTAAAAACCATCCCAGGCAAAATTTGGGTCATTTGCTTTTCCATCTTCCTGAAAATATACTCGTGCCCCCCAACGATTGTAGACACTAAAATTGAGAATGGTAAAATCTTTTTCCCCAAAAAGAAGAAACTGATCATTCTGCCCATTACCATCCGGACTAAAGGCCGTTGGAGCATAAAAGCTAAACGGCCGTACATTGACCCGAAGACTATCCGTAGCTTGACAACCATTTTCATTGGTCACCGCTACAAAATAACTGACTCCTTCCTGAGCCGGCACTTCTACTTCCGAGCAAGTCCAACAAGCTAGCTTAATTTGATCATCTGAAGCTGTCCAATAATAAGACTGGATAGCACTGAAAGAATTAATGGCTGGAGATAAGCCCAGCCAAGCGCCTTCTTCTGCTTCCTTAATCGCATCACCCAAATCTAATCTTAAGTCATCCTGCTCTACATAAATACTACCACTAACTGATCCACAGCCTGTGGTCACCTCTACATCATAAATACCTGACTGACTCACCTCTATTGTCGAGGTTTGTGCGCCTGTACTCCATTCATAGGCTAGTGCTCCTTCAACCCCTACATCAATAGCTAAGGTCTCTCCTGGACAAAGTACCGGAAATTCATCTTCAAAATTGACTTCTAAATCTCGTACTTCATAATAGGTAGGATCTTGTACCTGAGGTGTTTCAGGATCATCCGAAATTCGCATTTCAGGGGGCCCATCTCTGTCGGTATTGACATTGTATAGATAGGCTTGATTGGTGAATGTCCCTAATTCGACTGATGGTGGAACGCGTAGCAGTACCTCGATACTATCCGTACCAATTGGGACATCAAAACCATCAAGGGCCAGTATATTACTTCCTACACCACTTTGAATACGTCCCGAAAAATTCGGATATCGAATAGACTCAATTTCTATACCACTTTGAAAAGTATCTCGAAGTTGTAAGTCACGCTGCACAAAAGGGCTTTGATTGACAATGGAGATCGTAAATTTAATACTGGTGCAGGGAAATGCTTTCCTGGTAGATATTCTATTGTAAAAGTTCACTTCAAAAGGACAAGAACAAGCATCTTGATTAAATTCTATACCTAGCTGCTGTAAATTTGTCGCGGTGCCTTTTGCAATATCAAACTCATAAAAGGTACGATTAAGTGCCTGGTTATTAGGTGCTGCAATGCCGAAAAGACGCCCTTCAGCATTAAAAAAAATAGAAGGCATATTGCCTGTGAGGTTATCTGTTGTCGGGTAAGTTTGATCATCAATCAATTGACGATCAATATCAATCTTGAGCAGACGACCTTCTCTATGGTCAAATCCAAAAAGTGTGCCGGTTGTCGGATGGAAAGCTACATCTGCACAAAAAATAGCTTCTCCAGAAGTTGAAGTACCCAATACGGAAAGTTCGGTATGGTAGTCGGGGTCTTCCAAATCTACCATCGCCAATAGGTTGTTATCTTCTTGCGGACTAAATCCTAGTAATACCAAATAGCGCCCGTCTGGTGAGATGTCGCCAGAAACAAATAAAAATTGATTGGGTAGTGGTAATTCCTTTAAAGTACGAAGCGTATAATTGGCGTCAATCTGTACCAGTTGATAAGTTTCTCCCAACTCCAATCCATAAATCAAATGGTCTTTGGGACGGTAGCAAATGCCATTCAGAGAAACATTTGGCATAAACGCCAAGGGCTCAAAATCAATAGCCTGGTTTTCTGAAAACAACTTAATTTCTTCAAAAGCAGTACCTCCATCTCGATCTACGACTCTAAACATCCGGCCACTACAGTCAAAAGGCGTCTGTGCAAAGCTTTGCTTTGCAGTGGTATTAAGTACTATACAAAATACCAAACCAACACACCATTTATTAAGAAGTCGTCGCATCCAATTGTTACTTTCTATCTCTATTCTACATCTACTAACCAGATAAAGAATCCAATAGTTTACATTAAGTTAACAATAAAGATACAGTAAATTGTCAATTGTTTACAATAAATTAACATTGAGTTGACCTCTGTTTGCTCACCCAAACTTTATCTGCTCTTTAGTCTCTAAGAATAGGTAAAGAATAACTGGTGATATTGTTGTTTTCAACAGATTCAAAGACGGCCTTTTTATTATCTGCGAAATAGCGAAAACTTACACGGTTGGAACCAAAACCTTCATTACTATGAATTTGATGATCTGGCACATAGAATTGAATCTTGTGTACTTTCCCGGGAGCCAAAGCAGGAACGTATTTATTGACGAAGCGTTCTTGGCTGGTCCAATGCTCATAGTCTACCCTCCAACTGATTCTAATTTCGGTATTACTAGCTTTAGAACTGGCATTCCCCACATTCTTCACATAGCCAACCAAACAACGGCGGCCATTAATGACAACCGTTTGGAAGTTACTAAGTACGACCAAATCCGGCCTCAAAAGGGTTGGTTTAATTATTTTCCTGGGAATGGGTTTATAGACCTTTGTGGGAACTTTATACCGCTGAATTTGCTGTCCAAAACTCAATTGGGTAAATAGACATAATACAAACAAGACAAATAGATTTTTCATGTTGACAGGTTTTTGTTTTATTAGATGTGTCTTTACTATTTGTATTATGACCAAAACCAATGAATAATAATTCGTCATTTAATTACTTGACCACATGAATCAGCTAGATTTCAGATTAGTTACAATGGATGATTTATATGATCTACAAGCCTTAAGTATTCAGACTTTCAGGGATACTTACGAATCCTTAAATGATCCCCTTCATTTCCGAGCTTTCTTACACCGCGCTTTTTCTATTCCGCAATTAGAAAAGGAATTGAAACATGCGAATAGTGCTTTTTACTTCGCTATGCTCGAAGAGAAAGTAGTAGGTTTCCTAAAACTTAATTTTAATAAAGGTGTCCAAGAATTGAATCCCGCTACCTCTGTAGAATTGGAGCGCATCTACTTAGTTAAGAATCAACAAGGGAAAGGCCTGGGTAACCAACTCATCCAAAAAGCCGTCCAGATAGCTACCCAAGTACCCTATGAGCAAATATGGCTAGGCGTCTGGAAGGAGAATCCAAGGGCCATCCATTTTTATCAGAAAAGTGGCTTTCAAATTTTTGGCGAACATCTATTTTATGTAGGTAACGATGCACAAGAAGATTTTTTGATGTTTAAAAAACTCCAATTAAAGGCCCAATATCCGTAACGGCGAATTCATTCGCTGACAAGTTTATTATAGTAATTCGGCGAATAAATTCACCGGTACAGTTCGTTTCAATAAAAAACCTACTAGGATTCGTCGAATTTTTGTCACCTGTCATACATTTTTTGTTAAATTGAAAACGTTAAGATCAGGTATAGGCTCCTAGTTTTACCGTTTTTAATTCTTCATCATGCAAACCAATTTTTTGAAAAGACACACCCTACTAATCGTTTTAGGTCTACTCTTACTACAATTTTGTAGTCGAGATGGCGGACAAATTGCTCAACTTAATCAAGCTATTCGCAGCGCTTTAGAAGACAATTCTGGCATCAGTGCGCAAGAATGCAATGAATTACAGGCCATTATTGCCCAAGATGCTCAACTGCAAAGTCGATTCCCAAGCACGGAAAAGTTAACTGCTTTTATTGATGAAACGGCCCAAACAATGTCCAAAGGTCGTCGAGGTAGTATTTCCTATCCCATTCAAATTGCTTGTGGAGATGGCGAAGGTACCAACGAAGCACAAACACCAGCAGCTTTCAATTTTTACATTGAAAATTCTGGTAGTATGTATGGTTACCTGGGAGACAATACCGCTTTTGATGATGTCGTCCTCGGATTGATGACTAATATTAATCGCTACGACGAAGACATAGACATGGCTTTTGTCAATAATAAAATCCATCCTGTCGATGCCCAGCTGGATGACTTTATGGATTACTTGAACCCCAGTCGCTTAAGCGGCATGGGCAACACCCGGTCTAGCAATCTCGCGGATGTATTGCAAACAGTCATTGAGCAGCAGGCCGAAGACGATAAGACAGCCATCCTATTATCCGATTTCGTTTTTTCGATTAGCAATCACCAAAATGTGCGCAGCGAATTAACCGATCAAAAGTATGGCATCACGAATATCGTTCACAACAACCGACTCAAAGAACGCGGTTTAGGTATTTTAGTGATGAAGTTTTCGACTCAATTTAAAGGTAATTATTACAGTTTTGATAACAAAACGATCCGCTTAGAGGAGCAGCGTCCCTATTATATTTGGGTCATCGGTAAAGTTGAGCTGTTAAAAGAATTCACCAATAAATATGATGTAAAAGGGCTAAAGAATTTCGCGGATGCTTATGTGATCTATTCTGCCGAAGATCTTCAAACGCCTTATTATAGTATCCTCAAATCTACCGAGGCCAAAGGCCGTTTTAATTTGGTCAATCGAGGTGGTGATCAACCCATCCGAGCCATCAAAGATATTCAGTACAGTGGTCGCGGGGAACAAAGCTTCCAATTTGCTGTCGCTTTTGATGCCTCCGCTTTACCACTGGAGGAAGATTATATGCTTGATCCTGCCAATTATCAAATCACTTCCAATTTGGAAGATCAATTTGAGGTAGTTGAAGTAAAAGCCGTCAGCAGCCGGAATGTCAGTCCCAACGATCGTGGCTATAAAGGTTCTGCTACCCACTACATCGTCTTACAAACCAAGGAATTGGCACCGGGCAAACAAACTTTGAATATTCAGTTACTCAAACAATTACCTGCTTGGGTCACTGCCTCCTCCTCAGATGATGACCGGTCGATTGGGGAAGGGTCACCCGAACTGGAGAAGACTTTTGGTTTCCTAGATTTGATCCAAGGTGCGGCCGGAGACTTTAAACCAAAAGGCAGCCAACAGGACACCTATTTTAATTTAAACCTAGAATTAGAGCGATAAAAACACACCAACATGAATGATTTCTTTGCCAATCTTTTTGAACTTTGGGGCCTCAACATGTCTGTCCCTGCAGATGCCCTCTATGAAAATAACATCTACGCTACGGTAGGCTTGGTCATGCTAGTCACTGCCCTAGCGGCCTTTGCTATTTTTTATTACGTTGTCAATTCACCACGCTATGTAAAACCACGTGTATGGATACTAATAATGATCTTTTTGGGCTTAGGGATTTCCACTTTTGCATTGGTACACACCTATAATAAGTTCAACTACCTTGGCCTCGACTATGTCTTTGGGGATTATTTACAATTTGGAATTACGGTATTGTTCCTGACCATGTTTAGCTTCTTTTTATTTTCCCTTTTGGGGAAACACTGGAGCACCAACCTAAAGGATACCCCATTTAGAACTCGGAGATAAATTAACTCCTCGGCAATTCAACAATTGAAAAACAAACAGATGTCAAATTATAATTATCCAAAACTATTTCTCTTCTGTATCGGTGGTACCGGTTCCAGAGTTCTGAAGGCGCTAACTTTTCTCGCGGCTTCGGGTGTCGATATCAAAGCCAGTAAAATCATTCCCATTATTATTGATCCAGACAGTGCTAATGGAGATGTGACTCGTACCATTGAGATCTTGAATAAGTATCGGGATATTCGCCTGGAAATGGGTTTTGATAAAAATCAATTTTTCCAGACTGAGTTTCAGACCCTAAGTAGCTTGGATGCCGCGGCAGATGACGGCAGCTTAAAAACGACGGCGCAAGGTTTTCGGTTTGGGATAGATGGGACCAAAGAAGGTCGTTTCCGGGAGTTTCTGGCTTACGACCAAATTCAAGGTGGGAATAAAGCTTTACTAAGTGCCCTCTTCACAGAAGAGAACCTCAACGCAGAACTCAAAGTAGGATTTAAAGGCAATCCTCATATGGGTAGTATTGTCCTCAATCGTTTTTCGGAATCTGATGATTTTAAGTTTTTCGCCTCTCGCTTTAATGAAAATGACCGCATCTTCATTGTTAGTTCGATTTTTGGAGGTACGGGAGCTGCTGGGTTCCCTTTATTGGTAAAAAACCTACGTTCTCCCAGGGTTGGTCTAAAGAACCAAGAACGCATCAAAAATGCAAGTATTGGTGCCATAACGGTTAAACCTTATTTCAGTGTCAAATCAGACACCGACTCTAAAGTCAATGCCGGTACTTTCATCTCTAAAACTAAAGCTGCACTCGAGTATTACCACAAAAATCTTTCTGGCAACCATTCTTTAAATGCACTCTATTACATCGGGGATACCGAGACTTTGGATTACAATTATAACGAAGGAGAGCAAGATCAGAAGAACTACGCCCATTTAGTAGAGTTTATTTCTGCGCTATCCATTGTCGATTTCATGGATACGAAAGATGAAAAATTGGCAACAACTAATGGCAGTGCTCAAATCCCAGTTTACAAGGAATATGGTTTAAATGGAGATGTCAAAGATGTCCATTTCAATCATCTAGGTCGCAAGACCATCGAGCGGGTTTTCCAACCGATGACGCAGTATACCTACACCAATTATTATATTCAAAACAACCTGAGTGGTTTTCCTAACAATCAACCCTGGACCAAAGGCTTTGATAATTCCTTCCTAAGTGGGGAATTTTTCAGTCAGGACTTACGGCAATTCAATCAACGGTTTTTAGAATGGATGCAGGAAATGGCAAAAAATGAACGGGGTTTTGCACCGTTTAACTTTGAAGTTGGTAGTGAATTCTTACATACCTTGATTCAAGGAGTACAACAGAAAAAGAAAAGACGAGGTATTTTCAAAAAAGAAGATTGGGACCTCAATGATTTTAATGGCTACCTGAATAGTGCCGCCGAAGAGGTAGGAGAACAACCGGATATCAAGCGGTTTATGTCCCTCTTCTATCAGGCTACCGAAGCCATTTTTAATGATCGTATTCAGAAGTAACGGCATTCAATTCACCCA
>CAXIDD010000189.1:0-8753 GCA_964021975.1 uncultured Saprospirales bacterium
TGGTACAACATTTTACGGATCACCGAGATTATTTTGTGGACTCCGTTTGGCAGAAAGGTAGTAAGAAATAGTTGAAATCTATGGTATTGGAATCATTGTAAAACAAGTCCTGAAGACGGTGAAACCTTTAAATCCAAAAGAATAAATAACCAGAAAATCATCAAAAAGAATGTCTAAAAAAACGCTTGTTCTAGGAGCTTCCACCAATATTTCACGCGTATCATATCAAGCAGTTCATCGCTTAAAAAATACGGGGCATGAGGTTGTACCCGTCAGTATTAAAAAAGGAAGCATAGCAGGGATTGAAATTAAGAATGGGACTCCAGAAATTGATGGCCTTGATACCATTACCTTGTATCTCAACGCTAAAAATCAAGAAGCTTACTATGATTATATTTTAGGTTTGGAGCCTAAGCGAATAATTTTCAATC
This sequence comes from uncultured Saprospirales bacterium, assembly GCA_964021975.1. Taxonomy (GTDB): domain Bacteria; phylum Bacteroidota; class Bacteroidia; order Chitinophagales; family Saprospiraceae; genus DATFKA01. The sequence continues at coordinate 432 of CAXIDD010000189.1, forward strand.
CTGGGGCAGAGAATATAGAATTGTATCGGATGGCAGGGGAGCGTGGAATAGAAGTAGAGAATGCTTGTACACTGGTCATGCTCTCGGTAGGCAATTATTAATATCCAAAGCAATAGATAGGTGATAGCCAAACTTTTCAAACTTTGGGCATCACCTATTTGCTTTGGATATCGATTAAGCAGGCTTAACCTCTGGCATCTTACAATCTTCATCAGGCGTTTTGCCACAAACCGAACACTCGCCAATTTGATTTTTCAACATTGGGTTATTGGTTGCACAGGTTCCACGGAATTCATTGCCCGTAACAATGTGACGAATATTAATCAATGCAAAAGAGATGGCAAAGAAAACAAAGACAATACCTATGGTATACAGGATGCTCATAATATTTCTGTTTAATTGTTTATTATAAAACAGCTTGCTGTTAATAATGGTTTACTTTTGTGTCCATTCTAAATCAGCAAAAATAGTCAATTTAAGAAGTCGCAAAACTACAATAAATGGAGCAGAAATTAAAAGCCTTTGAACGCCTATTGAATATCATGGATGACCTGAGGGAAAAATGTCCTTGGGATCGCAAACAAACGATGGAAAGCCTGCGCAACTTGACCATTGAAGAAACCTATGAGTTGGCGGATGCCATTTTAGACAAAAACACAGAAGAGGTCAAAGAGGAGATTGGAGATATTATGCTTCACATGGTCTTTTATTGCAAAATTGCAGAAGAACAATCAAGTTTCAATATAGCAGACGCCTTAAATGCAGTTTGTGAAAAACTCATCAAACGCCATCCTCATATCTACGGAGATGTTATTGCAGAGACGGAAGAAGCGGTCCAGCGGAATTGGGAGAAGTTAAAACTGCAAGAAGGGAAAAAATCTGTTTTGCAGGGTGTGCCCAAATCTTTACCAGCAATGGTGAAAGCTTATCGGATGCAGGAGAAAACAGCAAAAGTGGGCTTCGAATGGGAAAACGCCGAGCAAGTCTGGGAGAAAGTAGAAGAAGAAATTAATGAATTTAAAGAAGTTTTGAATACGGGGCAAAGTCAAGAACGCAAGGAGGAAGAGTTCGGAGATATTCTTTTTTCCTTAATTAATTACGCTCGTTTCCAAAACATTGACCCTGAAACGGCTTTGGAGCGCATTAATCAGAAATTTAAAAAACGTTTTGAGTATATTGAAGCAAAAGCGGATCGTCCATTGGACGAGATGTCGCTGGCTGAAATGGATGCCCTTTGGAATGCTGCCAAGGTACTTGGTAAGCAAAGTTAGCAAGACATAAATTTAGTTGTTTTGTGGAAATAAAGCTTGAAAATTGTTACTTTTGCACGCCTTTTGGGGAGTTACCGTGTTAGTGATTGATATATAAAGAGGATATGAAACGAGTATGATTTTGTTTAATGACAAAATCCCGAAGGGATAATTAAAGAAATTCATGCGAGAGTGTAGCGGTTACAGATGTGCAGAAAATTTTCTGCAATATGCAAAGCTGCAGAAAATTTTTAAGCATATGAAAAAAATAGAACTTGATATCGTTGCCTTGTCTCATAGTGTTGCTCAGTCTCATAATTATGCCGTTGTACTAGGTGAGAAATCAGGTTCTCGGCGTCTTCCAATCGTTATTGGTGGCTTTGAAGCACAAGCCATCGCAGTGGCAATGGAGGGTATGACTCCTAATCGTCCACTCACACACGATCTTTTCAAGAATGCGCTTTCTACTTTTAAAATAGATTTACAAGAAATTGTCATCAACAACCTCTTGGATGGTATTTTTTATGCGCGTTTGATCTGTTTATTAGACGGCGAGGTGGTAGAAATTGATTCTCGTACTTCTGATGCACTTGCCATGGCCGTCCGTTTCCAGTGTCCAATTTATACTTACGAATTCATCCTGGATGCAGCTGGTATTATCCTGGAAGAAACGGAAGGGGAAGAAGAAGGGAGTCTAGAGTTTGAAGAAGAGGAAATCTCCGCCACACCTGGTGCTTTATCGTCATTTTCTGTAGATGCCCTACACAAAATGTTGGAGGAAGTTCTGGAAGAAGAAAACTACGAAAAGGCAGCCATCATCCGCGATGAAATTGATCGCCGAAAATCCGAAGAATCCTAATTACTTATTGATCAATCTCTACTAATACTTCCATTACTCGGTCAATCATGGCCTCACTTAAATCCAGGTGCGTCACAAAACGGACCGTTTGTGGACCAAATGGAGAAGCCTGGATCTCCTTTTGAGCCAGCAAATCAATAAAACTTGCTGCAGTAAAAGGAGGCTTTACATCAAATATCAAGATATTAGATTGTACCGGACGAACATCTGCTACGTAACTCCGCTCTTTTAATAAGGCACCCATTTTTTTGGCCCGATCATTATCGATTTTTAATCGATCCACATGATGGTCTAAAGCATAAATACCAGCAGCTGCCAGATAGCCTGCCTGGCGCATTCCTCCGCCCATAACTTTTCTAATCCTCCGTGCTTGTTTGATAAAGTCCATTTCTCCGATTAACAACGAACCAACTGGAGCGCCTAAGCCCTTGGACAAACAAATTGAAATACTATCAAAATGGTCGCCTACGGCTTGTGTTGATTCCCCCGTTTCTACCAATGCGTTGAACAGACGTGCACCATCAAGGTGTAATGCCAAGCCATGTTCTCGACAAAGGGATTGAATGGGTTTAATCTCGTCTAAAGTATAATAACTTCCACCACCCTTGTTGCAGGTGTTTTCTAAGACTACTAAACTTGTTCTGGGTAGCCAGTCAAAATCTGGCTTGATGGCAGCTGCGATTTGCTCCGCAGTGATTTTGCCATTGGTCCCCTGTAAGAGATTAACTGCTACGCCAGAATTAAAGGCATAACCACCGGTTTCATATTGATAGATGTGTGAATAAATATCGCAAATGACCTCATCCAAAGGTTGGGTATGTACTTTAATGGCAATTTGGTTGGTCATGGTGCCAGACGGACAATAAAGAGCGGCAGGTTTGTTGAATAGTTGAGCAGCCTTTTCTTCTAGGGCATTAATGCTTGGATCTTGTTTGAAAACATCGTCGCCTACTTTGGCTTGAAACATAGCTTCCAGCATGGCTGGCGTTGGTTGGGTAACGGTATCACTTACCAGATTGATAGACATGGACCTTGAATTAATGAATTAATGAGGTGTCGAATTAAAGGATTTAATTTTTGATATTAAAATTTTCAGCTCCGCTATTTTTTGAAAAACTATTATTTTTCATGATAGTTGTTCTATCAAAAAAATCAACAATTCATTATTTCATCACCTGAGAATTTACCTCTGAACACTTTTTCCGCAGGACCGCACAACCAAATATTCGTAAATTTTTGTTCTTTTTCCTCTAATCTTACTTCCAGTTGACCTCCTTTGGCTTTTAGGGAAATAGTATTTGCTCCTTTTTGGCCCGATTGGAGATGATGCGCAATGGCTGCGGCGGTGACGCCCGTACCACACGCGAGGGTTTCATCTTCTACGCCGCGTTCGTAGGTAGCAATAGATAGCGATTGTGGATCATTGACCGCTACAAAATTAACATTGATACCTTCTGATTTGAAACGCTCTGAATAGCGGATGGCCCGACCTTTTTCCACAACTGGTAGCTGGTCAATTTGTTCCACAAACTCAATGTAATGTGGAGAACCAGTGTCCAAGACAAAAAAATCGGCACCACGCTCCAGCTGATCAACATCCTGCATTTTTAGCTCGACATAATTAGCTGCTTTAACAAAGGCTTCGTGAGGGCCATCTACTGCGATAAAACTACAGTGCTCCGAAATAACTCCCAGGTGATGTGCAAATGCAACGATACAGCGGCCGCCATTGCCGCACATACTTCCTTCTTTGCCATCGGCATTAAAATAGACCATCCGAAAGTCGTAGTTGGGATCATTTTCTAGTAGCATGAGTCCATCTGCTCCTATCCCAAACTTGCGATCACAAATGCGTTCGATTAGCGCTTGCTGATCGTGATGGAGGTAAGTAGTGCTGCGCTGATCCAGAATGACAAAATCATTGCCTGCACCTTGGTATTTGTAAAAAGGTATATTATCCATAATAAATAACTTACATTACTGCTCGACCTTTGTCGTGTCTACTGTTTTCTTTTGGTGCAGAGGATGCGTAAACTGTTCATCCTCAACCTTTGCATCATAGCCAAAAGGCACATCCATGGTAATGTGTCGGTAAACGGCTATCGCAATCAATCCACCAATAACCAGGGCCCCAATTTTGGAAAATTTCCAGCCCCACATATTTCCAGTTCCTTCTTGATATTCGTATAAAAACCAAAAAGGTTTTTTTCTTTCATTTTCACTCATATTTGTGGATTTACTTCATTAACTTAGGAGCCAATTTGTTTGTTAATTTTCTGATTTGTTGGAATGGTTTAACAAAACAGTAACGGGTATTATTTTTCCTGGTAAAACAAAGTTGTGAATTATTTAGTTTGAAATAAAACAAATGCGTTTTTTGTTTTATTTTGAAGTACAAAAGTCAACATAATTTGACGGCTTTCCAATTACCCTTTAAAAAACTGGTTTCTTTTATAAAAAGAGACAACTGTACCACTAAACTGGAAAACCATTAATAAAAAAAGCGCCCCCGAAAATAGATGTGAATATGAAGAATTTGAAACCAATAGTTATATCTTCTCTTTTAAGTGCCTTGTTAGCAGTCCTTTTATATCGTTTGGTAGAGACACCTCGAGAAATTATTATCAGAGACCCTGTGCCTGCTCGTTATACTAAAGCAGAGCCTACTCCTTCGGATGTGTTTGAGAATGCCATCCCCCAATATCCTTCGGCAGCGCCTACTAATTTTACAGCTGCTGCTGAAATGGTGACTCCTGCCGTGGTTAATATTAATGCAATTCAAGGAACTGGGGGCCTTAATTTTTTTAGGAATGGCTCGATTGGTGCTTCTTCTGGCTCCGGCGTTATTATTGCTTCGGATGGCTACATCGTGACCAATAATCACGTGGTTGAAGAAGGGGATCAATACCGGGTTACCTTAAATGACAAAAGAGAATTTGAGGCCGAATTAATAGGAGCAGACCCTTCTACTGACTTAGCTTTACTAAAGATTAAAGAAAATTTTTTGCCTTATCTATCCTTTGGGAATTCTGATTCCGTCCGGGTAGGGGAGTGGGTATTGGCTGTGGGGAATCCTTTTAACTTAGAATCGACCGTCACGGCTGGAATAGTGAGTGCCAAGGGACGAAGTATAGATATCCTGGAAGGCCAGGATCGAATTGAATCCTTTATCCAAACGGATGCAGCAGTTAACCCAGGAAATAGCGGTGGTGCACTGGTGAATACGCAAGGAGCTCTGATCGGTATCAATACCGCGATCATTACCCGCTCGGGACGCTACGAAGGTTATTCTTTTGCCGTACCTGGGAATTTAGCTAAAAAAGTAATCGGAGACCTCAAGGATTATGGAATGGTCCAACGTGGCTTAATGGGCGTTTTTATCGATGAGGTAGATAGCAAAAGAGCTAAAGAATTGAATCTAGATAATGTAGAAGGCGTTTACATTACCCGTGTAACCGGTGGCGGTGGTGCTGATGAGGCTGGCCTGAAAAAAGGGGACGTTATTTTAAAAATAAATGGTGTAAAAACCAAGACTCTACCTGAAATGCAGGAACAAGTAGGTCGCTTCAGACCTGGTAATACCATCGCAATAGAGTTTATTCGTAAAGGACAAATTAAAGAAACAGTAGTTACCCTAAAGAATAAAAGCAATAATACTTCTTTGATCCACGCCAGAGATAAAGCCTTCCTCAGAAATGTCGGTTTTGAAATTCGTGAACTTAGCCGAGAGGAAAGCAAGAAAATGAAGAAAATTCAGGGCGTTAAAGTATTGAGTATTTATAAATTTAGTAAAGTCGAAGAAACCAATATGGAACCGGATTTTATCATTACGAAATTGAATGATACGCCGATTTACGGAGTTGATCAACTCGTACGGACCCTGAAAAATACCAGCGGTAAAGTCGTACTGGAAGGCTTTTACGAGCAGGATCTCAAAGAACCCTATTATTATAGTTTTAATATAGAAGAAGAATAGGGACTGACGAAAAAACAGTAAACTGTTTTTATCAGCCTCAGAATTAAAAATCAAGCCTTAGCAATGACCAAAACAGATCTGGAGCAGAATAAGAATGAAGATGAAATGCAATTACTCATCGCCAAGATGCAGCACCGTTTAAAAGCGGTTTATTTAGGTGGTGGTGAAAAAAAATTAGCCAAACAAAAAGCAAAAGGTAAATTAACGGCTCGAGAAAGAGTCGAACTTTTACTAGATGAAGAATCTTCTTTTTTAGAGATCGGTGCTTTCGCAGGTTACGGGATGTACGAAGAATACGGCGGTTGTCCGGCGGGGGGGGTAGTTGTTGGGATTGGTAAAGTTAGGGGCCGGCAGTGTATGATTGTTGCCAATGATGCTTCCGTAAAAGCGGGCGCCTGGTTTCCAATTTCGGGAAAGAAAAATCTTCGCGCTCAAGAAATTGCTATCGAAAACCGACTGCCAATTATCTACTTGGTAGACAGCGCTGGAGTATTTCTACCGATGCAGGCAGAGATCTTTGCAGATAAAGAACACTTTGGACGTATCTTTCGCAATAATGCCCGCATGTCGAGTATGGGGATTCCTCAGATTGCTGCGATTATGGGCAGTTGTGTCGCAGGTGGCGCTTACTTACCCATCATGTCAGACGAAGCGCTGATCGTTGAAGGAACAGGTTCTATCTTCCTGGCTGGGCCTTATCTAGTGAAAGCGGCCATCGGAGAGACAGTAGATTCAGAGACCCTAGGCGGAGCCAGTACCCAATCCGATATTTCTGGTGTCACCGATTATAAAATGCCTGACGATGAGACTTGCTTGCAAACGATTAGAGACCTGGTAGATAAAATGGGGCATTTCCCTAAAGCAGGTTTTGATCGGGTGAAAGCCAAACCGCCCAAAGCGGATCCACAAGAGATTTTACAAATATTCCCATCTGCTTCCAATAAGCCTTACGAAACTTTAGAGGTGCTAAAACGCATCGTAGATGATTCCAAACTGACCCTTTACAAAGAAAGTTATGGTCAAACCATTATTTGTGCATACGCTCGGATTGATGGCTGGTCAGTAGGGATAGTCGCCAACAATCGGGAGGTCGTTAAGAATGCCAAAGGTGAAATGCAATTTGGTGGAGTTATATATTCTGATTCGGCAGATAAAGCCGCTCGTTTTATTATGAATTGTAACCAAAAGAAGATTCCGTTAGTGTTTTTGCACGATGTGACTGGTTTTATGGTGGGCTCTCGTTCAGAGCATGGAGGTATCATCAAGGATGGTGCTAAAATGGTCAATGCGGTATCCAACTCCACGGTGCCTAAATTTACTATTGTGATGGGCAATTCCTACGGGGCGGGTAATTATGCGATGTGTGGTAAAGCTTATGATCCTCGTTTGATGGTTGCTTGGCCAACGGCAAAGATTGCAGTAATGGGCGGGACCCAAGCTGCCAAAACCCTTTTACAAATCCAAGTATCTTCTCTCAAAGCCAAAGGAGAGGAGATTGAACCAGCTGTAGAAAAAGAACTCTTAGAACGCATTCAAAAGAGATATGAAGAGCAGAGTTCGCCATACTACGCCGCTTCCCGACTTTGGGTAGATGCCATCATCGATCCAAGAGATACCCGTCAAGTAATTTCTATGGGAATTGAGGCCGCAAACAATGCCGAGGTGGAGCGTTTTAATCCTGGTGTTTTGCAAACCTAAATGATACATGCGTTTTTCAAAATCCATTTTATTGTTTAGTTGTCTAATTGCCGGTTTGGCGATTGGGCTGCAATACTTGGAATACCAATATTGGATACGCTCCTTTTCTGCGGAAGTCTATGCAGGCATCATCGCCTTTATATTCCTGATATTGGGTTTATGGTTGGGGCGTAAATCGACGGCCGGAAAAGTGCAGCCTAGCAAGGTTTTAAGCCCGGCTACACTCAGCTCGGAATTAATCCAGAAGTTTGGTTTGAGTAACCGAGAAATAGAAGTTTTGCAATTGATCTCAGCAGGCTATTCCAACCAAGAAATTGCCGATCAGCTCTATGTTTCTTTAAGTACTGTAAAAACGCATGTCTCCAATTTGTTCTCCAAGTTGGATGTTCAGCGGCGGACACAAGCCGTAAAGAAGGTGCAGGAAATGGATCAGTTTGGGCATAATTGAAGGATTGTAGTGGAAAAACTACAAACTATTCAGGGGTCTGGCTACAACTTAGTTTCATTAGTAAGATTAACTTTACTAATAGTTAATGGAA
>CAXIDD010000190.1:0-8713 GCA_964021975.1 uncultured Saprospirales bacterium
CTTCCGATCCGAAAAAACGATTGCTGTAAATAAATACCTTTCAGACCCTCATTTGCTATCTGTTTGGCAACTAGCCGCTGACTTAGGCAATCAATACAATGGTAAAGAAGGGCGCTACTTAAATGAAGCAGTGGCTGCTGGAGGTTTAGATTTTTCTGACTTTTCGGAGGTTTGCTGGATTTTGGAGCTGGAAGATTTGGTGGATGGGGTTGCGTTTTTTGAATGGCTTGGAAAAAAATAAAATTTCAACTTAATTAACAAGAAATGTGATTTGATAAAACAAAAAAGGATCCAAGCGAAGCTTGAATCCTTTTATATTCCTTGAGGTCAGAAGCGGATTCGAACCGCTGTAGGAGGTTTTGCAGACCTCTGCCTAGCCACTCGGCCACCTGACCATCATCACAATGGATCGCAAATATAAGGCATTTATGTATAAGAAGAAACCATTTAGTGGAAAAAAATAGACTTTATTCTTATTGTTGGATTTCTTGCTTATCAGGCTCATATTTTATACGGAATTTTTCTTCCAATCGTTCCATTGGATAGCGTTCTTTTAAACGGTATTGTAGGTGCAGGGCCTCTGTTACTTGTTTACTGTAGTAGACTAAACCTAAGCCTTTGGCATAAATTTCTTGGCCGGAATATTCCTGTTCTAGCACGCCTTCCTTGTCATACGCCACCAATTCCTTTAGCTCGAAGAGGATAGCGTCGTATTTTTTGTCCTGAAATACAAAACTTGTATCTCTAAGATAGCGCCGGTTTTTGATCAGCTCCATCGTGGCTCCTGGATCATTAGGTGTTGACCACTTGATGTTGTACAAGAAAATCCCCCCATCTTTCTTTACATTAAAAGGAAAAACATCATCCTGTATGATTTCTACAGGTATTTGTCTTTGTTGATCTACATTAAAGCTATCTGCCTCATATAGATAGAGATCTTTTAACACCATACCTGCCTCCGTCATCTGCTCATTATTAAGCTGTAATGGAATCAGATCATTTTCGTAGTAAGTCCCCGTAAGGTTTACTGCTCCATTTTGAATGATCGATCGATAATACCAATAAATATTACTAGTCGGCGTATTTCCAAGTGGTTCATATTCATAAACCAAGCCACTTTCTAAAGCTTTTAGTGGGAAATAATAGTTTCGAATATCACGATAGCCGTCTTCTGACTGACAAGCTGCCATGAAAACACTCAATAAAACGATTGAGATGGGAATTCTATACTTCATAATGCTAATAAACCGGAAAGACTTTCAGATTGTTTTTATTTAGTGCGTCAATTTGGCAGATTTTAGCCCTATCTATCACTATGGTATAAAAACTGACGTTATCCTTTGTATAAAATGATAAGCTGTAGTTCAATTTTGATTTTAAACATCTTCTAATTACACTTTCATCGATAATTCAAGTCTGGGTTGCTGATCTTATATTATCTTTGCCGAGACTTTTGAAACTGCTTTCGCAGTATCTATCTGTAAATCCAAGAATTCAACATATATGCTAGGTGGTCTAGGAAAATCAATTAAGAATATATTCGGTACCAAATACGACCGGGACGTCAAACAATATGCTCCCATCGTTGATGAGATTAATGAAGTATACGAAGGGCTAGGAAGCTTGTCTAATGATGAGTTACGATCCAAAACCCTGCAATTCAGAGCTAGAATCAAAGAATATCTCTCTGATATAGATGCAGAAATAGATCGACTCAATCAAGAGATTGCGGATACGGAAGACCTTTTTCACAAAGAAGAACTCTTCAAAGAGGCAGATGAGCTAAAAAAAGAAAAGGACAAAGAACAGGAGATCGTCCTCAAAGAAATTTTACCCGAGGCTTTTGCTGTCGTCAAAGAAACAGCAAGGCGTTTTTCAGAAAACGAGATTTTGGAAGTTACGGCTACGGAGCATGACCGTAACTTGGCAGCGGGTAAAGGCAAAGAATATGTTTCCATCAGTGGTGACAAAGCCCTATGGAAAAATTCATGGACCGCCGCTGGTGGAGAGATCACCTGGAATATGGTCCATTATGATGTCCAGCTGATTGGAGGTATGGTACTCCACGATGGGAAAATTGCCGAGATGGCTACCGGGGAAGGTAAAACATTAGTGGCTACCTTACCTGCTTACCTTAATGGATTGACCGGAATGGGCGTACACGTCATTACCGTCAACAATTACTTGGCCCGACGGGATGCCGAGTGGATCGGACCAGTGGTAGAATTTTTGATGCTCACCATAGACTGTATCGATAAATACAAACCACATACGCCCGAGCGGATCAAAGCTTATCAGTGTGACATTACCTATGGTACCAACAACGAATTTGGTTTTGACTACCTGAGAGATAATATGGTACGAACCATCGAAGAGAAGGTACAAGGCAAACACCACTTTGCCATGATTGATGAAGTAGATTCGGTTTTAATCGATGATGCTCGTACACCACTTATCATTTCAGGTCCTGTACCGAAAGGAGCGGAAGACCAAGAGTATTTAGAGCTCAAACCTTTTGTAGAAAAACTAATTGCCGCTCAGAAAAAATTAGCTACCTCCTACCTTGCAGAAGGTAAAAAATTAGTAGCGGAAGGTAAACTGGGTAATAACGAAGGGGAAGCGGGTATGGCGCTTGTCCGTGCATTCCGTGCCTTACCTAAATACCGCCCACTTATTAAATACATGAGTGAGGAAGGAATCAAAGTAATGGTCCAAAAAACGGAGAATTTCTACATGCAGGAGCAATCTAAAAATATGCACCTGGTAGATGCTCCACTCTATTTCACGATTGATGAAAAGAACCGGCAGGTAGAGTTAACCGAAACAGGAACAGAGTTTTTATCAAAATATGTAAGTGATGAGCGCTTCTTCATTATGCCGGATATCGCTTCACGTATGGTGGAAATTGACCTGGATGAATCTTTAGAAGGCGCCGATAAAGCAGAAGCTAAAACAAAATTGTCTCAAGATTATGCCGTAAAGGCGCGTCGCCTGCATGCCATGAGTCAACTCTTGAAAGCTTATACGCTTTTTGAAAAAGATTCGGAGTATGTGGTCATGGAGAACGAAGTGAAAATCGTTGACGAACAGACCGGTCGTATGATGGAAGGTCGTCGTTACTCTGATGGTCTCCACCAAGCCTTGGAAGCAAAAGAAAATGTAAAGATTGGGGATATCACCCAAACCTACGCTACCGTGACCCTACAGAACTACTTCCGGATGTACCACAAACTGTGTGGTATGACTGGTACCGCTGAAACTGAAGCAAGTGAACTTTGGGAAATCTATAAATTGGATGTAGTCGTTATTCCAACTAACCGTCCAATCATTCGGGATGATCGTCAGGATTTGGTTTTCAAAACCGAAAGAGAAAAATTTAATGCGGCGGTTGAGGATATTTTAAAAATGAGTGCCGCAGGAAGACCCGTTTTGGTGGGTACCACTTCCGTTGAGATTTCCGAGCGCTTGAGTCGCTTGATGAAATTGAAAGGCATCGATCATAATGTCCTGAACGCAAAACAGCACCAACGAGAAGCAGAGATTGTAGCAGAAGCTGGTAAGCCAGGCAAAGTAACCATTGCTACCAACATGGCTGGTCGGGGTACAGATATTAAACTCAGCCAAGAAGTAAAAGACGCAGGTGGTTTAGCCATCATCGGTACCGAAAGGCATGATTCCCGTCGGGTAGATCGTCAGCTTCGTGGTCGGGCTGGTCGTCAAGGAGATCCAGGAAGCTCGCAGTTTTACGTATCCATGGAAGATAACCTGATGCGTCTGTTCAACTCCGAGCGGATTGCGAAAGCAATGGACCGTATCGGTCACAAAGATGGAGATGTCATCCAACACCCAATGGTGACCAAGTCTATTGAGCGTGCTCAGAAAAAAGTCGAAGAAAATAACTTTGGTATTCGTAAACGACTACTAGAGTATGATGATGTTATGAATATTCAACGGGAGGCCATCTATAAAAAACGGGATAATGCCTTATATGGTGAGCGACTTTCTGTTGATTTGAATAATATGTTCCAAGGGATGGTCGGTAATTTAGTCACCGCTCATAAAGAGCAGGGTGGCACCTACGAAACCTTCAAGCAAGATGCACTAAGTACATTGGGTGTAGATCCAAGCATCGGGAAAGCAGAGTACGAAGGCATGCCTACTAGCGAATTGATCGAGGCCTTTTACCATGAATTTGAAACTTACTACAATCGGAAAGGGGAACAAATTTCTGAGCTACTGCTTCCTCAAATCAAGAATATCTTTGAGAATCAAGGGCACCGTTACAAGCGTTTACTGATTCCATTTACAGATGGTAGACAAAAACCTTATAATGTAACGGCGGAGTTAGAAGATGCCGTCAAATCTGAAGGAAAAACCATCGTCCGAGATATCGAAAAAGCAGTTACGCTGACGATTATCGACGAAAAGTGGAAAGAGCACCTGCGAAGCATGGATGAATTAAAAGATTCTTCTCAATCTGCTTCGTTCGAGCAAAAAGATCCTTTAGTCGTTTATAAAATGGAGGCTTATAACCTCTTTGAACAACTGGTTTATGAGGTTAACGAGGATGTAACTTCTTACCTGTCTAAAGGAACGCTCATCTTTGCAGATGGAACTACTTTGGAACAAGCAAGAGAAGCTCGCACCGATATGTCTCGGACCAGTACCAATAAAGAGCAAGAAGCAGAAAACCAAGCTCGGAGGAGAGCAGCTGCCTCTGCCGGTGGTGGCCGTAGTAAGCCACAAACCATTAAAAGGACAGAGAAAAAAGTGGGTCGTAATGATCCTTGTCCTTGTGGAAGCGGCAAAAAATATAAAAAATGCCATGGGAAATAGGCCCTTAGCCTAATTGATCATTTAGAAATGCTAGCACAGCATTTCTGAACTAAAAAGCGGATATTTCTCCTTGGAATATTCGCTTTTTTTATTGTCCAAATATTTTTTTTACGACTTAACTATAAAAGCCACCAGAAAGGTATATCTTACATCCCACTTGTTAGTTTATTTTACGCTACTTGCGTATACCTAGAAATTTATTTAGATGACCATTTCCAGTTATATCGATCATACGATATTAAAACCTGACTGCACAATAACTGACATAAGGAAACTTTGTCAAGAAGCGGTAACACATCAATTTGTGGCAGTCTGCATCCCACCCTATTTCATCCAAAGTGCTGTCCAAATACTACGAGAGCTTGGGGGCAAAACTAAAATTGCTACCGTCATTGGCTTTCCAATGGGTTATTCTTCTACCCCAGCTAAAATTGAGGAGATTAAGCGCGCCATTGACGATGGAGCGGATGAGGTTGATGCCGTAGTTAATATTTGCGCCATAAAAAATGGCCATTGGAACTACGTCGCAAATGATATTGATAGTATGACTACAGCTGCCCATATAAAAGGTAAACGAATCAAAATCATACTCGAAACGGGCCTGTTGAATGAAGAAGAAATAGAGCACTTAGCTGAAATCTTGTTAAAAAGTAAGCCAGACTTTGCTAAAACTTCAACCGGATTTAACGGAACTGGGGCAGAGCTCGAAAAGGTACTGTTCTTACAAAAATTACTCCAAAATAAAGTGGCCATCAAAGCTTCTGGAGGTATTCGAAGCCTGGAAATGGCTAGTGCTTTTATTGAAGCTGGCGCCTCTAGAATTGGAACTTCCTCCGGGATTGCCATCGTCAAAGAAGCTTCTTAGAAGTTATTCTTCTCTTAAATACATTATTGTCTACTGATTTTACGTTATTTTATCTAGGTAAAACGTAAAATCATGGTAGTTAATAATTGTGCTCAAGGTGGGATTGAGGTTTTTGTACCTTCATCAGATCAGCCTTGGGACCGACAACGTATCCAACACCTCTTAAAGCGACTGAACTTTGGTGGCTCTCCTCTAGAAATTGAAAGTGCAAGCCAAGCCACTCCTGAAGGCTTAGTAGATTATTTAATTGATCAGGCCATAAATGCACCACTCCCCGATCCTCCCGAATGGGCCAATTGGGATGTTTCCGATTATCCGGAAGATCCCTTTCCTTTAATTTATGAACAAGCTTTTGCCTATTTAAGCCAATGGATTGGAACAATGGTTGAGCTTGGTTTCCGTGAAAAAATGGCGCTTTTTTGGCACAATCTCTTTGTTACTCGGTTTCAAGCCTACGAATGTCCCTCTTATCAACACCAATACCATACTTTACTTCAAAAACATGCGCTTGGAAATTTCAAAACCTTAGTTTATGAAATGGGCAAGACCCCAGCCATGCTTGTATTCTTAAATGGTGCTCAAAACACCAAATTCAGCCCTAATGAAAACTATGCCAGAGAACTTTATGAATTATTTACGCTAGGCCGGGACATTGGCTATACGCAAACAGACATCACCGAGACCGCTAGAGCTTTAACTGGTTTTGTAGGTTGGGAAGTATTTTGTGGTCCAATAAACTTTGTGGGAGACTATTTTGATGATGGAGAGAAAACCATCTTTGGTCAAAAAGGGAATTGGGGCTACGATGATGTCCATCGAATTTTATTTGAACAAAAACAAGACTTAATTGCCCAGCACCTCTCTAAAAAACTTTATCAAAACCTAGTACATCCTCAAATAGATCAGCAGATCGTTGACCAAATGGCCCAAACCATGATCAATAATGATTTTGAGATGGCACCGGTACTGCGTCAACTGTTCAAAAGTGCTCATTTTTTTGATGAATACAATATTGGTGCCACCATCAAAAGTCCTATTGAATTGTTGCTTGGTTTTATTAAGGATACGGGCATGGAGTTTAATGATGAAGAGTTCCGAAACAATGCGATGTACATAGCCGCTAATCTAGGCCAGGAGCTTTTCAACCCACCAGACGTGGCAGGCTGGTCCGGAGATCGATCATGGATCAATAGTAACACCATTACACTTCGATGGCAGGCTCTAGAATATTACGCCTGGTACTTCTTTGATAAGCAGAAGGATAAATTAATCGACCTAGCAAAGCGTTTGAGCGAAAATAGCAATGATGTAGCAGTAGTTACCAAAGCGCTAGTTGATCATTTTGTAACGAAAGGGCTTCCCGAAAACACTGACTATGATAAAGCGACTCAAGCTTTTAAGATTGAAATCCCACAAAATTATTTTGATAATAAGCAATGGAATCTCGACTGGGATACGGTGCCCGTACAAGTCGCCTTTTTATTAAATCATCTAGGCCATTTACCTGCTTATCAGCTTTCCTAATAGCTTACTAAAGCCAGAAAATCGACATCATGCATCAATTAAATAAATCTTCGAAATTACCCCTTGGAACTACGCTCAAAGATGGGGAAGCCCACGAAAAGCACCATCAGGATTGGAGTAGAAGGACTTTTCTCAAAAATCTTGGCCTTGCGGGTACCGGAGCAATGTTACTCGGAAAAATACCTGTTACAGCTTTAGCTAATAATCCGCTCAGCCAGGCATTGGCAGATACGAATTCTGACCGTATTTTAGTCCTCATCCGCTTAAAAGGAGGTAATGATGGATTGAATACCATCGTTCCACTTTTTGATTATGGGACCTACACTCGATTGCGTCCTACCCTGGCCATCCCTCGCAATGAAGTAATTTCATTGGACGATGGGGAGGGTATACCCAATACGATGGAGCCGCTACTGCGTTTATGGCAAGATGGCCAGATGAAGGTCGCCCATAATATAGGATACGCGGATCAGAACCTATCCCACTTCCGTTCTTCTGACATTTGGGCTTCTGCTAGTGATGCAGATGTTTTTAAAACATCTGGTTGGCTGGGACGCTATATCAATGACACTTATCCTGATTTTATTGAAAATCCGCCAGATCATCCACCCGCTATTCAAATTGGTGGTACAGGTAATTTAATCTTCAACAATGCCAATATGTTTAATTTGAGCATGGTGGTTAGCAGTCCTGAGGAGTTGGCGGAAATTGCCGAAACGGGGCAGCTATTCAACACCAATAATGTACCGGAGTGTCATTATGGAGATCAAATGAAGTTCGTACGGGCAGTAGCCAATACAACGTTTAAATACGCTGATGTCATTTCAGATACTTATGAAAAAGGTAAAAACAACGAAGAATACGCAGAAGATTTAGGGGCCCAGTTAGCTCTAGTTGCTCGATTGATTAAGGGTGGGTTGCGCACTAGAATGTATATGGTCAGTATAGATGGTTTTGATACCCATGCCAATCAATTGACTGATCATCCTAAATTGGTTAGTACTTTAGCTCGGGCAGTAAGAAATTTCTATGATGACTTAGCTAGTGCAGATCTTGATAAGAAAGTGTTGAGTATGTCGATTAGCGAATTTGGACGTCGAATAGAGCAGAATGGCTCGAACGGGACCGATCACGGTGCAGCAGCTCCAATGATGCTATTTGGCCCTGGTCTTGAGGGCAATGGATTTGTAGGTGAGCGCCCCAATTTCCAGGATTTAGATGCCAATGGAAACTTGAAATTTGAATTAGATTTTCGGTCTATTTACAGTACCGTCTTAGAGAGTTGGCTATGTATAGACTCCAATGTTGTAGATCAAGTGATGGGCAGCTCTTTCCCTAGAGTACCTGCACTAGGACTGGCTTGTTTAGCTACGAGCACCAGTTCTAGAACAAGCAGAGAAAAACTACAATACAAACTAATTAACAGCTCAGGAGAAGTTAAAATTCAATACCAATTACCAGAGTCTGGTCCAGTGCGGATTTATATTT
>CAXIDD010000191.1:0-8711 GCA_964021975.1 uncultured Saprospirales bacterium
TAAGCAAATAATCCTACGTTGACAATGATGTAGAAGGCAGAAAATAATTTTCCCGCATCACTCAATGGTTGTACTTCGGTGTATCCAACGGTAGATACCGTAATGATCACCATATAAAAAGCATCCGCTAAGTCGTAATTTTCAATGGAGATATAGCCGATAATGCCCAAACCTATATCAAGGGCCAAAAGAAAAAAGGCTACTTTCAAACTCAGAAAGTTGCTGGGAAGGGTATAAAAATTGGGCCAAAGCTTAGATTTCTTTCGAGTCATAAAAGAAATAAAATGTAGTTTTAGAATAACTTGTCCTTAATCATGGACGTATTAATACTACCTAAAGGACAAGATATTTAAATTATTCTTTACATTGTTGTAAATAACTTCAAAGTTGACAAACAACTTTTTAATAAATCCATCCAATGAGAGTTTTTCTTTTTAACACCTTATTCATTTTAATAGGAATTTCGGCATGCGCACAGTCTGAAACTGAAATGAGCTTCGAGGAATACAATCCACCTTCTACTTTAGTCGTACCTGAAAATCCGGTTATTAGAGCAAAGTTTCCATTCATTGATATTCATTCCCATCATTGGCGGATGGCGCAGCAAGACTTAGGTAAACTAGCGGGCGAAATGGACGAAATGAACATGGGAATTATTGTCAACCTAAGTGGTGGCGGTGGTAAACGACTCAAAGACATTACAGATCATGTCTCTGCTTCAAAACATGCCAATCGCATTGCCGTTTTTACCAACCTTAATTACCAGAGTATTGATGACCCAGACTTTATTGAAGCTTCTCTTCAGCAATTGGAATACGATGTTGCCAATGGTGCGAAAGGTCTAAAAGTATTCAAAAGCCTCGGACTAACCAATAAAGACAAAGCCGGAAAAAGGATTGCGATCAACGATAAACGCCTGGATCCAATCTGGGCTAAATGTGGTGAGCTGGGGATACCCATTTTGATTCATTCCGGAGATCCTAAACCATTCTGGCAACCACATGATGCCAATAATGAACGTTGGTTAGAGCTTAAAACTAGACCTCGTCGTAAGCGTGGAGCGGATAATCCAGTACCCTGGGAAACCATTATAGCAGAGCAACACGATATTTTTAGAAGACATAAAGGTACCACCTTTATTGCTGCTCACTTCGGCTGGTATGCGAATGATTTGGCCCGCTTGAGCGAAATTCTGGATGAAATGCCTAACGTTTATATCGAGTGTGGGGCGATTATTGCCGAATTGGGGCGTCAGCCACGTAACGCCAATGCTTTTCTAACCAAATACCAAGATCGAATTCTATTTGGAAAAGATTCTTATAAACCGGAAGAATATCCAACTTATTTCAGAGTGTTGGAAACGGAGGATGAATATTTTCCTTATTATAAAAAATACCACGCATTTTGGAGTATGTACGGCTTAGGCCTAGAAGATGAAGTACTAAAGAAAATGTATTATAAAAATGCATTAAAAATTGTCCCTGGTCTAGATAAAAGCTTGTTTCCTGAATAGGGACTCTTAAAATAACTTCTCGACCAAAAAAACGATGATGAAGTCATTATTACGCTTTGTGGTATTTTGTTTGTGCTTCTTTTTGGGCAGTTTCGCTGCTTTGCAAGCTCAGAGCGGAGTATATACGGTTGAAAACATTCCAAATCCCAAAATACGCGGGACGGGCTATGTGAGTAATCCTGATAATATTATCAGCCCTACAGATGTTAGTAGCTTGAATAAGCTACTAACGGAGATGGAAACCAATACTACTGCTCAAGTGGCTGTAGTCATCGTTCAATCTATCGGAGATGCTAATCCAAAAGATTTTGCCCACGAATTGTTTAATACTTGGGGGATTGGTCAGGCTGATGTCGATAATGGCTTACTAGTCTTCACGGTAATGGATCAGCGACGAACAGAGTTTGAGACAGGTTATGGTCTAGAAGGTGTGTTACCAGATGTAGTTTGTTATCGTATCGGGATGCAAGAGCTGGTACCTGAATTTAAAGCTGGCCGTTATGGCACAGGGTTAATTAAAGCCATAGAACGCATCCAATTGACCTTAGAAGACCCCGCCGCAGCCGAAGAGATTACTTCTAATCCGAATGTTAGAGTGAATCCCTATTCAGATGGCTACTTTCTTAGTGACGGAGGTATCGTATTATTGATTTACGGCTTTCTCTCTTTATTAGCTGGTGTTTATTTTATTGGTCGGATCTATAATATTTTACGTGGCCGGGAGGAACTGTATGACAAATACCTGGATTTGAAAAAAGTCCATTATGGAATCTTTCTGTTCCTGATTCCATTGCCTTATATTTTTATCTATATTTTTTTAAACCGACGATTAAAACGCTTGCGGTATCAACCGCGATTTAGCAGGGAAACTGGCGAACCTTTGCGTCTTTTAAGTGAACAGGAAGAGGATGATTATCTGGAGGCTGGTCAAATCACAGAAGAAGAAATCGGTACAGTTGACTATGACGTTTGGGTAAGTGAAACGGGGGATGATTTGCTGATTCTGAGGTATAAAAAGCGTTTTACACAGTATCGTTCTTGTCCGAAATGTAAATTTATTACCTATTACAAAGCACATTCAAAAACGGTTAGACACGCTACTTATCATTCAACTGGCCGACGCAAAGTAGTCCACGAATGTAAGAATTGCCGACATCAAAAAGTTGATTTCCAAGTAATCCCTATGAAAGTCAGATCCTCGAGCGGCGGCGGAAGTAGTGGCGGCGGCGGCTCTAGTTTTGGTGGTGGTAGTTCTGGTGGTGGCGGTGCTGGTGTAAGTTGGTAGGTAGAGCCCTTGCACTAAAACGGCTGTACAAGTCCCGTATTTTAACAAAAGCCATGGTATGAAAAAAAAATACCTCTTCCTTTCCAATCGCATGGGCTTTCGAAATTGGCAAGACCAAGATTTAATGCCTCTTGCCCATATGAATCAGAATCCAGGAGTGATGCGCTTCTTCCCTCGGGTACAAACGCTATCAGAAACGAAAGCCTTTATTCAACGAATGGATACTTTGTATCAAGATAAAGGCTATGCTTATTTTGCGGTAGACCGCCTAGAAGATCAGACCTTTATTGGATTTATTGGTTTAGCTTGGCAAACTTTTGTTTCGCCCATAACACCTTGTGTCGATATAGGATGGCGATTAGCACCTACCTTTTGGGGACATGGCTATGCTACTGAGGGGGCTCAACGCTGTCTAGAATTTGGTTTTCAAGCGCTAGGATTACAAAGTATTAAAGCATTCGCTCCTTTGATCAATCAACCCTCTATTCGAGTTATGCAAAAAATAGGGATGCAAGAACAATTGCGATTTAAGCACCCTGCACTCAAGGAGGATCCAAGGCTGGAAGTTTGTGTAGCTTATGAAATTAGTAATAAAACTTTTTGAAACGCCCTATTTAAAAATCATCAATAACAAAATCATACTGTTAAACCTGTCTACTGCAGGTAGATTCAAATAGCTTCTAAGCGATCAAATATGAATAAAAAGCTCCAAATACTGCTCATAGGCTTGTTATTGTTTTTACCATTTGTTGCTAGAACGAATATGGCTTCTCCAATCCAGGAAGGCTCCTGGTTAGGAACTCCATTTGTTAATGAGCAAATGGATATTTTAAAAGAGGAATTGTACATACTCCCCGCAGCAAATTTTAAATCTGCCGAATTTATTGTAAAGTATCATATTGAAACCCAAACCTCTGGTACCCAAATTCCACTGCTGTTTTTTGCGGCAGATTATCAATCAGATTTTCAGGTTTGGCTAGATGGTAATCCAGTAGAATTGCAGCAGGTCCCTTCTAATTATCAGTCTTTAGCAGGTTCTGCCTTTACCGATTTTGCCTACCTTTTTGAAGGAGAATCGGATTATCTAGAATTAGAGCTCAAAGATAGTTTGGGAGCGGCTTTCTACTTAAGTTTAGAAGACTTAAAGTTTTTTGAAATTAACTTAGAAGCTGGCAAGCATTTGATAGAGGTCCGTTACCTCGCAGATGAGTGGTTAGACTACAACGATTGGGTGAAGAAATATAGTTTCCGGTACGTACTTTCTCCAGCTAAGTACTGGAAGTCCTTTGGGGAATTGGAAATTACTCTGGATGCAAGTAAGGTAAGTCAAACCCTGAATACGAATTTAGGCCCACCAACTAGTGGAGATATAAACCAAGTCGCTCGATGGAGTTTTGACGATTTACCCGTGGAGGTCGTTCATATACAGTTTGTACCCAAAATGCCCCGTTTAGCTCAAATACTTTTGGCCATTACGCCTTTTGGGATGACCCTTTTATTAGCAATTCCATTGATCTTATTACATTATTTATCGGTACGAAAACATCGGATGCAGCGGCCTGATTTGCGGTTTTCCTGGGTTTTGAATATTGGTAGTATGATTGTCCCTTTGTTGGTGTTGATATGCTATGTGTATTGTTACACTTTAATTGATGTAGCCATTGGGGAGCATGCAAGCAAATATCATGGATATAAGATCTTTATGATTTTTACCTATCCATTTGTTTTTCCGGTTTATTGGTTGGTTCTATGGTTGGTGGAAAGAGGTATTCGGAAGTATCAGCATCGGACCTTGGGCGCTTGATTTTAATTGATTGAAAAACAGGAAATATGAAGATTGCTTATATCCTTTTTGATGGGATCACTACCCTTGACTTTATCGGTATTTATGATCCTGTTAGTCGAATCCAGGCCAAAAAGTTTTTACCAGATCTAAGTTGGGATTTATGTGCCTTGCAACCGAACATAAAAGATGGTTTTGGCTTAAGCCTGAAAATTGATCAAATCCAACCAGATCTGTCCACTTATGATATGATTATTATACCAGGAGGTTTTGGAACGCGACCTTTACAAACGGATAATAATTTTATTAACTGGTTAAAGACAGCGGAGTCGGTTTCTTATAAAGTATCGATTTGTACAGGAAGTTTGTTACTCGGGGCTGCTGGCTTTTTAAAAAATAAAATTGCCACCACTAACTATAAGGAATACGGTGCACTCAAAAAGTACTGTAAGGAAGTTTGTTCAGAAAGAATTGTCCAGGATGGCCAAGTCATTACAGGAGGAGCGGTTGCGAGTTCGCTTGATTTGGGTTTGTACTTGTGTGAAATGCTCGTTGGCAAAGATAAAACACTTGAGATTCAGAAGAGTATGGATTACCATCCGAGTGTTTTTAAAACACGGAAACAATAAAAACAACAAGCAATTTTTAGCAATGGTTAAGTGCTTACCACAAAATGACAATTGGAAAAGCCAATAAATAGCTCAAAATAAAATTGTTTTTTATCTTAAAGCAGAATTTTTTATTTCTATAGAATATTTAACAAATGCAAATCAAAGAATCTGCTAAAGAATATGATGCGATTATCGTCGGTTCAGGTGCTGGTGGCGGTATGGCCACAAAAATACTTGCCGATGCGGGTTTGAAAATTGCCCTCGTAGAAGCTGGCCCTTTTTTCGATCCTAAAGATCCGAAAACACAAACACAATTAAAATGGTCTTATGAGTCTCCTCGTCGTGGTGCAGGTACCACCCGCGCTTTCGGGGAGTTTGATATGTCTTGGGGCGACTGGAAGGTACCAGGCGAACCTTACACGACTAAAGAAGGAACGGACTTCTATTGGTGGCGCTCCCGAATGTTAGGTGGCCGTACCAATCACTGGGGACGAATTTCTCTTCGCTTTGGTCCGGATGACTTCCAACATAAAAGTGTAGATGGTCTCGGCGAAAATTGGCCGATTACTTATGATGAGGTAAAACCATATTATGATCGACTAGATAAGTTAATTGGTGTTTTTGGTAGTAAAGAACGCCTGAAAAATCAGCCAGATGGCTATTTTTTACCACCACCAAAGCCTAGGTTACACGAATTATATTACATCAAAGGTGCAAAGAAAGCCGGTGTAACTGCTATACCATCCCGGATGTCAATCCTAACCAAAAAGATCAACGAAGATCGAGGCGTCTGCTTCTATTGCGGTCAATGTAATCGCTCTTGTCAAGCTTATGCCGATTTCTCATCTGGCTCTTGTCTGATTTTCCCCGCTCAAAAAAATGGGGGGCAAATTGATATGTACCTTAATTGTATGGTCCGTACCGTAACTACCAACGCCGAAGGTAAGGCAACGGGTGTCAGCTATATAAACAAAGAAGATCGGAAGGAATATCAACTAAAAGGGAAGGTAGTTGTATTAGGTGCCTCCGCTTGTAGTACCGCTAGAATCCTATTGAATTCTAAATCCAAACAACACCCCAATGGCCTAGGAAATAGTTCTGATCACGTAGGACGCTATTTACATGACTCAACTGGTGGTGGCCGCGGTGCTTTCGTCCCTCAATTAATGGATCGTAAGACCTACAATGAAGATGGAGTTGGTGGCATGCACGTCTATTCTCCTTGGTGGCTTGACAATAAAAAATTAGATTTCCCCCGAGGTTATCATATTGAAATCGGTGGCGGATTTGGAATGCCCACTTACGGCTTTGGCTGGGATGTTTCTGCTATGAACGAATTCATTGGTGGACAAGTAGGCGGTTATGGAGACAAACTGAGAGAAGATACCAAACGTTTTTATGGAGCCTTCATACACCTCGCTGGTAGAGGGGAAGCGATTGCTCGTTATGACAACCGCTGTGAAATTGATCCAAATACTGTAGACCAATTTGGTATTCCAGTATTGCGTTTCGATTATAAATGGTCGGACTACGAACGTCTGCCAGCCAAACATATGCAACAGACCTTTGAAGAAATCTTCGATGCAATGGGGGCTACTGTTTTAGGTAAAACACCAGGAAAAGAACAAGATTATGGTTTATTAGCACCAGGACAAATTATCCACGAAGTCGGCACCACGCGTATGGGAAATAATGCCAAAACTTCCGTGACCAACAAATACTCGCAGCTACACGATGCAGATAATGTTTTTGTAGTAGACGCTGGTGTCTTTACTTCTCAAGCAGATAAAAACTGTACCTGGACCATCATGGCCTTGTCGATGCGGACTTCAGAATATATTATTGACCAACTCAAAAAGCAAAACATCTAAGTTATGAACAGGAGAGAATCATTCAAAACGCTATTGGTTGGTGCAGTCGCTGGAGCTACAATCGGTACAACTACTGCTTGTAAAACAGATCCAAAAGAAACGACAGCTGATAATAGTACTAATAATCAATCTCAAGAATACTACGGCCGAACGCCCAGTGAATTGGAGCATGACGTGAAAGTCTATGCAGCCGAATTCTTAAACGAATACGAACTGGGTACCATAGCTGTACTTTGTGATATTATTCTGCCAGCTAGCTCAACTGCTGGCTCTGCCAATGATGCCAAAGTGCCTGAGTTTATTGAATTCATCGTCAAAGATATGCCCAATCATCAACTGCCGATGCGTGGTGGCTTGATGTGGTTAGATGGAGAATCGAACCGTCGCTTTAATAAGGTCTTTACCGCTTGTACCGACGCGGAGCAGATTCAAATTGTTGATGATATTGCGTATCCGGATCCAGACAATGAAAAACCGGAAATGGCACATGGCCGTACCTTCTTCAACCTTATGCGAAACCTAACCCTAACGGGCTATTATACCAGTAAGATGGGGATTAAAGACCTGGGTTATGATGGAAACTATCCCAATGTTTGGGATGGGGTGCCTGCCGAGGTACTCGCCGAGCATGAGGTAGACTATGATCCAGAATGGATCGCCAAATGTGTAGACCAGGAAACACGGAATGTAACCGCGGAATGGGATGATGATGGTAATTTGATCACCTAGTTAGGTATAGACGATGCATTGCATCGTCTATACGTTATGTTTATTTGGTTTTGAAGCGAATGGCATAATCTTTAATTCCTAAACCTGTTTTGGCTCGAAATGCCTTTCCCATTAGGATGAATTCATAGGTGCTTCCGGGCTCCAATTCTATTTCTATAGTGATGGATTTGAAATCTTCAGAATATTTAATTTCGCCCATTTCTGGAAAGGTTTTTTTACCACCTTTACCATAATTAATCGAATAGCCTTTACCGAGCATAGGCCGGTCAAAGGTGACGACTATTTCTTTCAATTGTGGATCAACATTTGAATCTCCATTTTTGAAAGGAGCGATGGAGATTATTTGGGGTCTTTGGGCCTCAATATTTGCTTCGATTTCTTTGATCCGTTCGGCTGTTCTATCGAAGAATTTTACAATTTCGGGCATAAAGGATTCTAAATCAGGAAATTGATCTCTTTGTTGATCATATCGATCGAGTTCTTTAACTAATTCTGGGGTCCAAATAAAGCCACGGTTGATTTGAGTGTTTAATTCTTCTTTGATGTAGGCAGGGTTGTATTCATGATCTTGTAAATATTTGATGACACTTGCTCGTACCACTGCTTCCGCATACATAGTTTCCCAAGTTCCATAAGCTTGACTACGCATACGCTTTGCTACGGATTGATAAATAGACTGTCCACTTCCTTTTAAATCGTCGTGAAATTTTTCAACCACATGATTGACAAAAGAATGGTTGAATTCATGCAATAAGGTTGGGAAGTAGCTATTAAGGGGGTATTGAGGTTGCCCTAAACTGTCGACACTCCAAGTCCCCATGATTGCATAAACCAACTCTTCTCCGTTACTTAAAGTAAGCTTGGGACCATAATTTCCACCGCCATTACCTAGACCATTAATGATTTTAAAAGTGCTTTG
>CAXIDD010000192.1:0-8699 GCA_964021975.1 uncultured Saprospirales bacterium
ATTATCAATTCCAGAATCTGGTCGATACTCCCCTACTTCTAACCAGCCTTTTGCTTTTTCGGGAGCCTCCAGAAATTTTGCGTACTCTTTTTGATGTAGGTCCTGAAACAAGCGGAGTTCTTCCTCCGTAGGTCTTTTGCCAGTCAACCTGATGTAGGTATCAATGATACCTTCCTGTAGGGTCTCTTTTTTACTCATCACTACTCCAAGGGCTCTGGAGGCCTCAACAAAAGTGGGATCATTTAGCAAGACCAAAGCTTGTAGTGGTGTATTGGTTTTTTGTCGTTTCACCGTGCATTCCGACCGATCAGGTTGATCAAAAGTAGAGAGTGTTGGATTGGGCACTGCTCTTTTGATAAAAGTATACAAACTCCTTCGGTACAGATCATCTCCGGAATCCCTTTTATACCTACTACTGTTCATAGACCAAAGGCCAGCTGGCTGATAAGGCTTAACACTTTTGCCCCCCATTTTTGTAACCATTAAACCACTGGCAAAAAGTGCCTGATCTCTGACCATTTCACTACTTAGTCGCTGGGTAGGACCTCTGGCTAAGAAAATATTAGCTGGATCTAGCTCCCGCATTTTTGGAGAAGTATAGGAGTCTTGCCGATAAGCAGCAGACATAACCATTATTTTTTGCAAAGCCTTTACATCCCAACCACTTTCCATAAACTGAATAGCCAGCCAATCGAGTAATTCGGGATGGCTGGGTAGCTCACCTTGGTTCCCAAAATCTTCAGTGGTATTCACCAGGCCTCTGCCAAAGTAATTTTGCCAATACCTATTGACGGCCACACGGGCAGTTAGCGGGTGGTCTTTATCAAAAATCCACTGGGCAAGGCCTAGTCTGTTCTTGGGATATTCAGATTTCCAGGGGAGTACGGCACTAGGCGTATTTGGAAATACTTGTTCTCCTTTGGCATCGTAGGCACCTCGATTTAGGATGTACGTTGGCCGAGGTGCTGCCATCTCTTTCATGATCATTACTTCGGGAATCGTCTCTACGGAATCTGCGTATATTTTCCTCCGTTCTTGCAGTGAAGACAGCGCATTTTGATAGGTAGAAGATAAATTGACGAGGTAATAATTATATAGTTCTTGGCGCTGATCATCCGTTAGTTGCGTATTAGGTGTATTTAAGAAAGCCTGAAAAGAAGCTTGGTCAAACATCTGTAATATTTCAAGTGCACTTAGTGCTCTTTTGAAAATCATTACTTCATCTATCCTGGCGTCCCCTATTCCCTGGCCTCTCCACCGCGCTCCTATTTGAATGCCTGGTTCTCCACCAATCACATTTCCATTAAATACAATATCCTTATAAAGATTGTCGACCTCAACCCTTGTGTTTAGTTCCTTACCATTCATAAATAGTTTATATCCAGCGGCCGTACTGGATCCGTCATAGGTAATGGCCAAATGAATCCACTCATTGCGAGGTACATTTTGGGCATATTCAAGTATCGCATTATCAGGGGTGGTATGGGCCATCAACAATTCCAATTGATTGTTTTTGATGGCGAGATGAAATCCTTTATAGTTATATATTGCTGCGCCCGAACCTTTATGAAGAATGACCCCTTCTTCGATTGTTTCGGGGATATTTACCCACAGGCCAACACTAAATGGCTGATATCTATTAAAGACACCTATATTTGCACAGTCAAACCAAGCATCTCCATCTAATAATAACCCTTCCTTAAACTTTCCTGGTGAAAAACTGGGGCTTTCCTGATTGGATCCACTGCGCTTCATGCTTCCTTTTTTACCATCCAGCTTATTCGTGAGCACTTGATCATCAAAAGTAAAATGTGCTAATAAATCAGTTGAAGAGTTCCTAGGTCTAACACTTTGATAAGTCTCTGAACTTATCCATTTTTGGAATGCTTGTTCTTCCTTTTTGGCTATTTTTAAGGTATTTTTTAGGGCCTTATCCGAAAGCTGTTCAAGCATAGCTAGTAATGAATCCTTTTTTTCGTCAGTCCAAAGCATATTGGGAACTGGCATAGCATTATCATAAGAAATCTGTCCCGCCTCATTTACATTATTGTAGAAACTTGACATTTCATAATACTCCTTTTGAGAGATAGGATCGTACTTATGATCATGGCATCTAGCACAAGAAACCGTCAGAGCCATCAAGGACAGTCCTGTCGTATTCGTTCTATCGAGTACATATTCTACTCTGAACTCCTCTGGTATGATGCCTCCTTCCATGTTTTGAGGATGGATCCGATTGAAGGCAGTAGCTAGTTTTTGTTCTTTTGTGGCATTGGGTAAAAGGTCTCCGGCTATTTGCCAAGTCGCAAATTGTTGATAAGGCATATTGTCGTTAAATGCTTTTATCACCCAATCTCTCCAGGGACTCATGTCTCGATAACGATCCACACTATAGCCATGTGTATCGGCGAAACGGGCAAGATCGAGCCAGTCGGTAGCCATCTTCTCTCCATAGTATGGGGAGGCTAAGAGTCGGTCCACTTGTTTTTCATAAGCATCGGCTGAATCATCAGCTAAAAAATCGGTAATTTCTTCAGGTGAAGGAGGTAAGCCAGTGAGGTCAAAAGATAATCTTCTTAATAAAAGTGATTTATTAGCTTCCTTTGAAGGCTTGAAGCCCTGTTGTTCTAATTTATTTAAAACAAAATGATCAATTGGGTTATTGGCCCATTTGGAGGTGAGCTCAGGAACTTTTGCCCGTACTGGTTTAATAAACGCCCAATGCGGTTTGTATTCTGCGCCGTCTTCTATCCATTTGATAATGGTTGCTTTTTCAAAGGCCGTTAGGTTTAAGTTGGATGCCGGGGTAGGCATCCGTACTGCCTCCTCTTCAGATAAGATGCGGCGCACTACTTCACTCTTTGACAACTTACCAGGTTGGATAGCTACAGCTCGCGGATGTTCTGGTAATGGACTATAGGCCGATTCAGCTAAATCCAACCTTAAACCTGCCTTCTGATTGGCTTTATCTGGTCCGTGACATAGATAACACTTATCAGATAATATGGGCTTGACATGAATATTGAAGTCTAGTTTCTCAGGCAGTTTTTTATACGCTTCCGCTACGTCATCGGGTAATTCGGGGGAACAACTACACAAGGAGCATACCAGGATAACGGTGAGCAAAAAGTAATGCCTTATCATATTTTCAGATTTTGAATTTATTCCTGCTCTTAGACAACTTCAGGGGCAGAAATAAAGGCCTGCCTAAAATATTAAAAATCCCTGTATCTTACCCAAAAAATCCCTGTTATGACCATCCGTTCTTTAAAAGATACCCCTCAATCTGAAATCATTGATTGCTTTATCAATGCATTTGAAGGATATTTTGTGCCCATGCCAACAGATCCAGCCTATTATCAAAAACGCTGGACCGAGCAGGAGATACTATTTGACCTTTCTTTCGGTTGTTTTGATGAGCAAAATCAATTAATTGCCTTCGTTTTACATGCTTTGGATTATCGTTCGGGTGCCTGGTATGCCTACAATGCAGGAACCGGTGTCCTAGCTAAACATCGCGGTCAAGGCTTGATCCGACAAGTATATGATTTTGCACTCCCTGAACTAAAAAAAGCGGAAGCTAAAGGGGTTTACCTGGAGGTCATTACAGAAAACACAAAGGCCGTAAAATTATACGAGCGCATTGGCTTTCAAAATAAGCGCACCTTAGATTGCCTACGAGGAACTCTCGAAAAAGAACCAAGCAATCCCATTCTTTTACAACGCATCCCCTGGGCTAGAGTCCCATGGGAACGAATTGATCAAAGCACCGCAGCTTGGGGACACCACCAAAAAGCACTAAACGGCGAAACAGCCCAATTTTATCACGTACTCGTACAAAAAAAATCACCCAAGAAAATGGGCTATTTTATCATTAGTCCGGACCAACAATACCTTTATCAGATTGGCGTGCAAAAAGATGATGAATCGTATTGGGAGGCCGTAGTGGAAGGCTTGGCTTTTCAGAGTCAAAAACTACGCGCTATTAATGTGGATAATCGTACTAAAGCTTCTTCCTTCCTAAGTGCGGCGGGATTAGAAGTATACCTTCAACAGTACGAGATGTTGTGGGCCTTTTAAGCACCTACTCTGAACGAAAAGCAGCTTTACACAGATAGGTAATGAATACAAAACTCAAACAAAAATGCTTTTACACAGAAGAACTTCCATAGACACAATATTCCTAGATTAAATTATCGTTATTCATAATGCAGCTCCTCCAATAGTAACGCTGTTTTGCTTAGACTAAAGGGCGAGCTTACGGTTATATTCCGGACCAAAACCACATAGATTCTATAAAAGCAGCTGGCTTTTTAGTGGTTTATGAAAAAGAGGGTGC
This sequence comes from uncultured Saprospirales bacterium, assembly GCA_964021975.1. GTDB lineage: Bacteria > Bacteroidota > Bacteroidia > Chitinophagales > Saprospiraceae > DATFKA01. The sequence goes on from CAXIDD010000192.1 coordinate 4,340, forward strand.
TTATCAATTGGTGCTAAATGACTAAATTAAATCTTACGCTGATTATCTTGTTACTAAGCATTCTTAGTACCCTTCTCTATTTGAAAATGCAAACGCTCCAAACAGAACTGGCTACTAGTGAGCAACAAGTCAAGCAATTGGTTGATGACAATATAGCCGAACTGCACTTTGTGACAGATTACACTTATGGTTATCAAGGATATGAAACCGCCTTTTTTGACAGCTTAATGCAAGCCTATGAAGTATTAAGAATAGCGCTCCAAGAGGATCAATTCAAGCCCGAAGCAAAGGCCTATTTATCTCGATTTGTTGAATATAACCTAGTAAAAACTACCCAAATAGAATTATCTTCCTTTCTAAAACGCGAGGACTTGGCTGTGTTGGATGATATCTTTGATTTAAAAGTTGCCGAAGCCGCTAATCAACTCCTGGGTATTATAAATCCATATGGTTTTACAAATGACATATATTATAACCGTTATGATATTTGGAAAGTTAAAGAAACGGAAGAAGAAATTATTTACCATTTAAGGCTTTTAAAAAATCACGAGCTTAGAGTAGTCAGTTTGAAGATACTCCCAAGCCCTGGAATTGAAATCATTGGACCTAATTTAGTAGAAATCCGGCAGCCAAAGGAACGAAAAGATTCTATGGTTCATTTCCAATTATATGATTGGGCTAAAAATGATACCACTGAAGTAAGTTTTTCTCCAAGCTTTGCAAATAACTTGTAGCGGCGAATGAATTCGACGTTTCGGAAAAATAGAAGAATCAAAATTCGCCGAAATTCATCACTTTGCATTTAATCCAAAAAAAATAATCAGCAAAACCAAAAAATCTGCAAATTCTGTATTTCTATAAATTCTGTTTCAACCAATTAGAGTATGCCTAAAATTAAGATTATCACCGCGCTCTTGGCAATCAGTATCCTCACCTTTGCCTGCCCCATGAGTCCAATTTACATCCATGGCAAGAACTATCAAAGAGATAAAGACTATGCCAGTCTGGCCAAAGTAGTCGAGCTACTAGAACTAGGAACGGATACCAGTAAAGTCCGGCAAATCCTGGGCGAACCAATTGACATGGGTTTTGATTTTCGTTATCTTCTAGATTCCGTTGGTCCTCAAGACTGTGTGGTGGGCGCCGTCTTCCACATCGATGAGGATGGGAAAATCGACCAGAAATGGTTAGATGAAATTTGTGAATAATTACTTTTTAAATCTCAAAAACCATGAAAACACTCCAACTAATTATGCTTATTATGATTGGTTCTTGTATCTCTTCTAATGCTGCCTATGCCCAAAATAAAAAGGCACTCAAGTATTTTGCCAAAGCAGAAGCGGCTGTCAAAGATCGAAAACTCATCCAAGCAAGCGTTGATTTCACCAAAGCAATCAGTCATTATTCTGAATATGCAGAAGCATACTATCAGCGAGGGCGCACCTTTATCGAAATAGGTCAGCAGGCCGCCGGCATTAAAGATTTAAAAGAAGCCATCCGATTGGACTCTATGGAAATGATGCCCTATGTAATCCTCGTAAAGCAACTCAAATACAATAAGGCTACGGAGGAAGCTTTTTCTTATCTAGACGCCATGGCTGCCAGCAATCCCGATAATATCGGTGTCATGCACTTCGAAAAAGCACAATATTATGAATCTACAAAAGATCTAAAAAAGGCACTGCACCATTACGAAATGGTGATCCAAACTTTGGATCCAAGTAAAGGGCCTAATTATAATGATGTTTTTGAATATTGTAAGAAAAAGGTGGAAGAATTGAAGTAGTAGTCACCCGTTTCAAAGACCTAAAACCCAAATTTGAAGACTAATGACTGCTTAATGAAAACCAATTTTCACTACATTTAAAGGTTCTTCTGCACAAGAGTTTTTTCATCTTATTATTGGTGTGAAACCTTTTCGTTCAGATTCGGAAGTATGAAAATGAATCTTTATGTCCTTGAAAATTAAACATCTGCTCTTGAGCAGTCAACTCTTACTTTGCGTTTCATTAAATGCCCAAAATAATCAAACGGTACTCAGTGAGCGGCCCGTTGCTAAGGCTAGTGCTTTAACAGAAGCACCTGTATTAGATGGAGAAGTATTAAATGACCCAGCTTGGTCGAGTATCTCGCCCTACAAAGAAATGTGGCAAACTAGGCCGAATAATGGGGCACCAGCCTCTGAAACTACGGATATTCGGATCGCTTATGATGCCACCACCCTATACATTTCCGCTGTTATGTATGATGCGCGTCCAGAAGAGCTGGTGGTCTCAGATGCCCGTCGGGATGCTTCTCTGGTAGAGACGGATGCTTTTATGTTTATTCTGGACACCTATAATGATGGCCAAAATGGATTCGTTTTCGGGACCAATCCAATTGGGATAGAATACGATGCCCAAGTGAATAATGAAGGTCAAGGCAACTTCAATGTCAATCGGAATCAAGGTGGTCAAATTGGCGGTTTCAACATCAACTGGGATGGTTCCTGGGAAGTGAGGACGCAGACCGGAGATTATGGTTGGAGTGCCGAATTTGCCATACCTCTACGGACTTTGCGTTTCGCTTCTGGTGAAAACGTGAGCTGGGGCATCAACTTTCGACGTAATATTCGCAAAACCAATGAAATAGCCTACTGGGCGCCCTTACCACTGCAATTTGATCTTAATCGGGTTTCTTTAGCAGGAAGTTTAACTGGGCTTAATCTCCAGAGCCCTGGTAACTTAAAAGTCATTCCCTACGTTTTAGGACAACTAGCAAAAGACAATACTGTAGAAAATCCCGAAACAGATCTTAACGTAGAAGCAGGTCTGGACGTCAAGTACAGCATCACGCCAAGTTTAACCTTAGACTTGACTTATAATACCGACTTTGCACAGGTTGAAGTAGATGACCAGCAAGTCAATTTAGATCGCTTTAATCTTTTCTTTCCAGAAAAAAGACCCTTCTTTTTAGAAAATGCAGGTTTCTTTAGTGTGGGTAGCCCAGGAGAGATTGATCTCTTTTTTAGTCGTCGGATTGGGATTGGAGAGGACGGTTCTCAAGTACCCATTTATGGGGGTGCGAGGCTATCCGGCCGGATTGATAAAACCAATATAGGCTTCCTGAGTATGTTTACAGAAGGGGTGGAGGAATCTGGTATTCAAGAAAATAATTTCACCGTAGCTCGAGTGAGTCACGAGTTTGCCAAACGGTCTTTGATCGGTGCTGCTTTTATCAATCGGCAAGGAATGGCCGGCGAAGAAGATGATTACAACAGGACCATGGCCATTGATGGCCGCTGGGGAATTGGTAAAAAGGCACAAATATCAGGCTTTTACAGTCGGACTATGACGCCAGGCATCGATGAGGATAATTCTGCTTTTCGAATACAATCTGCTTATGAATGGCAAGGTTTAGACGTTTTTGCCGCTTATTCAGAAATGGGCGAAGGCTTTAATCCTGAAGTTGGCTTTTTAGCACGGACTGCTTTTCGCAAACCAGAATTTCGAGTATTAAAGCGTATTCGTACGAACGGGAAATTTGGTTTATTGGAATTACGGCCACACATTTCTTTCCGGCAGTATTATGATTTTGAAGGCTTCCAGCAGACCAGTTTCATCCATATTGACAATCACTGGGAATGGATTAATGGCCTGGAAATCCATACCGGATTCAATTTAACTAACGAAGGCGTGTCCGAAGATTTTGAGATCAGTGATGGTGTGATTGTACCAGTAGGTAGCTATGACCATAGTGAAGCACAAATCGTTTTCATCACCAATCCAAGTAAGATGTTTTCGATCAGTACCCGCCACGTATTGGGTGGTTTTTTTGGTGGCAAACGCTACAATAATCAAATTACTTTAAGTACCATTTTTGGGGATAAATTCAACGCAGAATTCACCTTCAATCGCAATGATATTGATTTACCGGGGGGGAGCTTTAACACCAATATTTTCCGAACCAGACTCTCCTACTCTTTCACCCCCAGAATATTTACACAGAGTTTGATTCAGTATAATAGCGTGCGGGATCTTTGGTCTGCTAACATCCGTTTTGGGTGGTTGCAGCAAGCAAATACGGGGCTGTTTATTGTTTACAACGAAGTCCGGGATGATGGTTTGTTCAGCAATCGAAGCTTTACGGTTAAGTATACAAGGATGTTTGATGTCTTGAAATAACCTTTTTTAATAAATGTCTTGTTTTGCTATTAGATACGGAATAGGGCGATTTAGCATCGCCTATACCTTGTACCTAACAGACACGAACAATCATCTATTGCCTTTTTTATACCCATATGGCGTACCTAACGGCACACTTTTTTGGTGGTGCTATTAATGTAAGGCTATTTCTCCCGCCCGCACCTCAATCCTAAAGG
>CAXIDD010000193.1:0-8686 GCA_964021975.1 uncultured Saprospirales bacterium
ATCTGGATAACAGGATACCAAATCGATACTTAAGGCTTCGATGTCGCAATCATCACTACAATCTACTAAGCCCAAATCAACTTTGGAAATACATTCAGGACGCCAAGCGTCAATAATTGTAACTACATAGTCCTCACCGGCTTTGAATGGCCCGATGCTGAAGTTTCTATCAGCTACCTGAACGGTATCGTATAAACGGCCGTTGACTTCAATGATAACCGGATAAATAACGGCTATGTCAATATCTAAATTGAGTTCAATTTTAAATTGGCCGTCTTCATTACATTCAGTAGGCCTAGCTCGGAAAGAGATGCCTTCACATGGCGGTGGACATGGTGGAATGATCAACTCCGTTTTATTGCAGCAATCTGGATTATCATTAATACAAACACCCAGATATTGCTCCGGCCCGTCATTTGGGAAGCTGATGTCTATTTCTAAAGGTAAATCGGACAGTTTATAATAACCAATGGTACTACCTGAACTGGTGAACAAGTCGAAGTATTCGTTGTCTGCACCTTTGTGTTCGAAGTCTAGGAAAACTCGGTAAGTTCCATCATCGTTACAATTTAAGACTTCGGCAACGAGGTCACCGATTTTACATTCTTCGTCTATCTCACAATCAATAGGTCCAATTTGCTGATAACCATAACAGGTTGGATCTCCCAAATCAACAAAAAGGAAATCGTAAGTACTCGTGCCATCTCCGGCGAATGGTCCTACAATTACTCTTTGTTTGCTATTGTATTGATATGGCCCAAATAATTCGCCTTCTGCAAAAACGAGGTAACCATTACTTTCTGAATTGTTGACCTGGACTTGGATTTCGGCGTAGAATTCGCCGTCTTTGCACTCTAGTGGCGTCACTTTCGCTACCTCAAAATTACAAGTTTCGAATACACAACTTTCGATACGAGTACTCTGACCGCAATCTTTTTCAAGATCTCGGACCTCGAGTTTGTGGTATTCCTGAGGAACGATACCTTGATAAACTGGACCAACACGGACAGGAAGATCTTTGTATCGGAATTTTCCTTGAGATTGGCCATCTACTAATACTTCAAACCCTCCACTGGTGTTGGCATGTTTGAAATCCAACTCTACAAAGAAGGATCCATTCGGTTCGCAGGGTAGTGTTTCGGTAAGTAGTTCTCCAATTCGGCAAACATTACCTAAGTCACAAGGAACTTCGTAGCTGCCATCTACGCAACAATCTGCATAATTAGGTGCGCAGAGTTGGTAATAATCTTTACCGATGCCAAGATTAGGTATATTTTTGAGCGTGATTACTTCTCCAGTCCATTCGAATCTGGTCTCGTAACCACTTTCAGTAATAAACTTAAGGTATTCTCCAAGTAGAAAATCCGCTCCTTCAATTTTTAAAGAGAGATTGTAGGTGCTATCGTCATTACAGCTGAAATCAAAGACTCTGATCGCTTCAAGTCCACAGAATTGTTGGCAGGGTACTTCGAAGCTTACATCAAAGCAGCAATCTTGATTACTGTTTTCAACTTTACAAATTTTGAAACCATCCTTGTTAGTACCAGGCACGATAGGTAGATTATCAATTCTGGCCATGCCATTCTCGACACGGAATTTATACTCAAACCCATTGCGGGTAACTAAATAATATCCTCCATCTACATTGTTGCCTTTTATATCAAGGTTCAGACTGTAAGTACCATCCGGGAAGCATTCGATATCATAGACTTTTACATCTTTTATATCACACTCCAAAGTACAAGGCACCTCATACCTAAACTCATAACAGCAGGCATATGCGTCATTAGCTTGTACACCGGCACAAATAGTCATGCCATCCGCGTAAGCATCGGTTAATGGAATATTGCTAATCCTTTCCGGACGGCCATTGTAGGCAAAACGATAAACAAAACCGCTTTTAGTACTTACCGATATGACCTGCCCTAGATTTTCCCCTTTTACTGCAAGTGTTAAGTGATAGACGCCTTTTTCGGTGTCGCATTCAAAATCATATACCTCTGCTCCGGTAATCTCGCAGGAACAAGGTACTCGGTATTCAATTTGCTTGCAACATGTGTTATTGGTACCACTGATGGTTCCGGAGGCTGCACAAACTTCCAAAGCATCATAACCCTCATCTGTAATTGGAATACCTTCTACCCGAATTGCGCGACCGGTATATTCATAGCGCTTAGTGAAGCCACTTTTAGTTTTCACCAAAACAACATCTCCAATATTTTCTCCTTTTATTTCTAATATTAGACTATAAACGCCCTCGTTTAGATTGCATTGAATATCTGAGACTTCTAGAGCCGTAATGTCACAATCTAATTTACACGGTAATCTATATTCTACACTTTTACAACAAGCTGTTGTACTGGTGCCATCTACCGCACCAATTGCACAAACTTGTAGCTTGTCATAACCTACATCGGTGATTGGAATACCTTCTACTCGTATAGGTCTGCCGGTGTATTCGTATCTTCTTGAAAAACCACTTTTGGTTTCAACTAGTAGTTTGTCGCCGATATTTTCTCCCTTTATTTGTAAGCTTAAACTATAGGTGCCGTCACTAGAATTACATTCAATATCAGAGACTTCAATTCCAGTTATTTGACAAGGTAACTCACAGAAATAAGGACCAAACTCAGCCCTACTTCCGCAGCTGTCATCTTTTTCGTCATAAACCTGGAAGACACTTCCTGCTTCATAAGGCGTACGGAATGGACCTAATTTCACAGGTAAATCAGCGTAGGCATGTTTGGAAATACCTTTTCCGTTTTCTTTTACAATAAAATAATTAGAAGTATTGGCGTAACGGAAATCAAGTTCCAAGTAAAAAGCGCCGTTGGCATCACACTCCGTTGGTGTAAGGCTTAATTCACCAATTTCACAAGGTTCTTTTCTGTTGACACATAGGTTGTCTAGGGCCAGCTGATCGCCACCAATCAATAGGGCTTGAATATTACCATAAAAGGTCATGGTTCCTTCTTGGCTGCTGTTATTAAGCAATTCAATTTCTACACTTATGCCATTCCCTAATGGATAAAATCCGGGGGAAAGAAAGCTGAGGATTTGAATAGGCGCTCCGTTTGCGGAGATATTAATATGGGAGCCCGTATTATAGAAATTAACGGAAAGCTCCTCCACAGGGTCTGGATAGTTAGCAAAACTCAGAATGGAAGCAATACCATCATAGTAAAGTACCTGGCCATCCGCTTGAGTGAAATCAGGTAAATTATCCCGTGCTAGTACTGAAAACTTATCGTAACTCATGGTCCAATCTAAGTTCTGCAGTTCAAATAAGCGGAAACTAATGTCTGAGGTATTGAAAATTTCGGTGTTTGGTGGATTTTGGTCTCCACCGTAGGATTCACTTGGCAAGTCATCGAACAATACACAGTTGGAATTATCTATCTGGCAATCCTCTTTTTGTAAAACAAACTCAAGGCAGCAAGCTTCCTCAAGTCCACTGGCATTGTCAATAGAAATTGGACACACTTTTACCGTGAAATCTAAAGCATCTGTGTAGACCGGTACGTTTTCAAGTTGCAGCGGAAGTTTATCGGTTGAATACCGACCAATTAGTTCTCCTTCTACGAATACAGCAAAGGGAGATCCTTCAAAAGTATCCTCATGTTCCAGATCTAATAAGATGTCAAAATTACCGTTGGGCAGGCAATCCGTTATTTTAGCTTTGATATCTGTGAAAATACATGCGGGGGGGCATGTTTGTTTGTCTAATCTGACTGAAATACAACAGTCCTCAGGAAGCGTATCAGAATTGCTGAAAAGCGGACACACTTCTAAGTCAAAGGTCGTTGCTCGAGAGTAAACGGGAACATCTTCTAAGAGCAATGGCACAGAACCAGAACGATATTCTCCTACTTTAATTCCATCTACAAAAACAGCAAATGGCGCATCTCTATATTGATGGACGAAGGAAACATCTAGGTAAATATCATAATTACCATTTGGTAGACACTGGGTAATTTCGGCCTTAACAGCATCAATAACACAAGCTGGCTCACAGGCATAAGATTCTAAGAAGACCGTATCCTGGCAGTTTCGATTGGCGTTGTCTTTGACAATAAAGCCAAGTACGTCGGTTGTAATCCCACTAAACGGGCCTACTACTGCTGGCAGGTCGTTGTATCGAAAGGCCCCTAAAGAGTCTCCACGGTGTGTGAATACAGAATAGCCTCGATCTCCAGTATTGTCAGAATCAAACTTTAACGCTACGTAAAAACTACCAACCTCGGGGTTACAATCTACAGCTTTGGCTTGCAAATTTTCGATTGTACACGTTGATTCACATCTTTCTATTATAATGGTCCCTTCTAGGCAGCAGCTGTCACCTGTTACAATATTAGGATCTAAGCATAATTTGAATTCAATTTTTTCTTTGTTTACCCAATCTTTCGGTAAGTCTAAGTCAAAGGGTAAGCGCGCTAAGGAAATGGCGTCTAATGCCCGACCATCTAAAAACAGCGTGAAAGTTTCATTGGCTGGATGAGCGGTATCACTATTGAAATTAATACTTAATTTAGCAAGCTCATCGTCCTCGCAAATTTTTATTCTTATATCTAAATCATCAATTTTGCATAGATCAAAACAACTGTTTCGGAAGGAGGTATTGGCTTGACACCATTCGCTCTCTGCATCATAAACGGTAACTTGAAATAGCTCATCCCCATAAGTTTTGATTGGTCCGACTGGTGGGATGCTATCCGCTCTATAAGGGAAGGGGCCAAAGACTTGATTATTCACAATAACCTTGTAGGCACCTGAATTTTCCTCGCTGTAGTTAAAGTCAAGATCCATGTAAAAAATACCATTAGGTGTACATGGAGATGGGTGAACTTTTAAATCGGTAATACTACAAACGGGTAAAACATCATCAAAATAAACGCAAAAATTGTCTAGAGTGAATTCCTGACCACCAATTAAGACTGATTTGACCGCTCCAATCAGGCAAATGGTGCCTTTTGTTCTATCATTGGCACTTGGTATAATTTCAATTTTAGTAGCGGGATCTCGGGATAATTGCTTTCCATTTAGGGCAAGTAGTTCTTCTATCGAAGATAAGATAAAGGTATCTGCACCATTAACAGAAAGATTAATATCTCCTCCCCAGTAGGTATACTCAACACATACTGATTGAACTTTTAAGAATAGCCTTGATAAATCAAATTCTAAGTTGATGTTGGATGGAAAGAGATTAACGCCAGCAACATTAGCATCGGTGGTGTTATTCCCATTATAAATTAATACGTTTTCAAAACCTTGTGTTCCGTTAGGGTATAAGAAAGGTTGTAGTCGGACATCGATAGAGTCCTTAGAATAGAATAAGGCACCTGCTGAGAGATTAGTAGCTTTACCGATTCGATCACCTGGTTTGAGGTCATCAAAGTCGAGACAAATGCCGTTTTGAGCGATTAGGCCCGAGGTCGTGAATGCCAGCAAGAGCATTAAAATGAAGGTATAAATTTTGCTCATGTTTTGGGATTGATTGGTTTGTAGATTATGAAAAAGCTCCATGGATTTTTATGACCTTACAAAAATGAATTTTCCATATCGCTTTAAAAAATATTCTTTGTTGAGTTTTTTGGATTTTTTATTTTATTTTTAGTGACAGAATATTTTTAATTATTTGTTTATCAGTATTTTGTGATTTTATTTTCTGATTAAAAATTGATTTTTTTGTGTATAAAAATAAATTAATTCAACACTTGTTGAGTTTTTCTCGCAAGGAAATGACTCGATTTAAGGAGTATTGCTATTCACCTTACTTCAATAAGCACGTTCAGGTACGGGCTTTAATGAACTATCTAAGTGATATTTATCCGCAGTTCGATGAAAAAAAATGTGAACGGTCTTTATTGTATCAGAAGGTGTTTGCAAAGGGGAACTATGATCAGGCCAAACTGGCCTTAGTATTTACTTATGCACAAAAATGCTTGGAGCAATTTATTGCTCAGGAACAATTTGAACAAGATCAACACCAAAAATCTATATTCTTATTAAAGGGCTTATTAGCACATACTCAATATACAACTTTTGAAAAAGCTTTAAAAAAGAATCAGCGAATTCACCTTCAATCTGAGCTCCGAAACGCCACTCATTATTTTCATGCCTACCAATTGACTAAATACGCAGATGATTATTACAACCTCTTAGACCGCAGGAGAGTGGACAACAGTTTGGAATTAAAGCAAAATAATTTAGATAATTTTTATTTGTTGGAGAAACTAAAGGATGCCTGTGAGGCGAAAATCCGACAAAGTATTTTGAAAGTAGATTATCAAACTAGGTTTAAAGATTTACTTTTAAATGAAATACAAGCCAGTTGGGAACATTACCAAACTTTTCCAGCTATCCTGGTTTTTTATAAGATTTACCAGATGTTGGATGAAAAAAAGATTGCTGCTTATTTTTATGAGGCATCCAGTTATTTTAATCAACATAAGGCCACCTTTACTAAAAGGGAGCGGGCAAGTATCTACATTTACTTTATGAATTATTGTATCTCCAGAATCAATCAAGGAGACTCCATTTTTTTGAAAGAAGTTTTTGAAATATACAAAGCACAGCTCGAACAAGGGCTTTTGCATGAAAACGATGAACTCTCCGAATGGGACTATAAAAATATTGTTACAACTGGGATTCGACTTGGGGAATTAGATTGGGTATTACACTTTATTGAGCATTACAAGGAAGAGTTATCTTTAGAATCAAGAGATAATGCTTATCGATTTAATCTAGCTTCTTATTATTATGCCAGTGGTGCTTATGGAAAAGTATTGGATTTATTGATTAAAGTAGAGTATAGTGATTTGCGATACAATACAAGTGCAAAAGCTTTACTTTTAAGGACTTATTTTGATCTGGAAGAATACGAGCCTTTGAATGCTTTGACAGAATCATTTCGTCAGTATCTTTTGAGGAATAAGACAATGTCTGATGCAAGGCGTGCCGGATTTAATAATCTTTTTAAGTTGACTCGAAAGTTGGCGGGCTTGAGATCTAAGTTGAATTTTACTAAAAAGGATAAGATGAAAAAAGACCTGGAAAAGCTAGAACTAGAGATTCAAGAAACCCAGTTGTTGTACAATAGAGATTGGATTCTGGAGAAAGTAATGCAATTGAACAAGCAATTACGATAAATAGGTTTGGATACTGATTTAAAATAAACCAGTATCCAAAATTAATGCTAGGAAGTTTTTACCTGAGCTTCCATAGACTTTAAATATTTATTTAAGCGCTCCATTGGTTTGGTAATGGCTACTCGACCAGAACGGACAAACTCAAAAATTCCATACTTCTTAAGTTCATCCAGCAATGCTTCCGTTTCATGTTGATGGCCCGTTTTCTCGATGACAATATATTCGGGTTCGATTTCGAGGACTTTTGCATTGTACTTACGTATGAGGGTTTCTACTTTGGTATTGTGAGCAAATACCTTAGTCGGAACCTTATAAAGTGCAATCTCCTGGTAGACAATTTCATCATCTTCATAATAAAATGCCTTAACTACATCGACTTGTTTATCCAGTTGAGCAACCAACTTTTTAATCATCTCTTCACTGGTATGTACTACGATAGTAAACCGGTAAATATCCTGAATGGACGACTGAGAAGTGGTCAAACTTTCGATATTGATATGTCTTCTAGTGAAAACCGATACAACTCTAGAAGTGAGTCCCGTTTCATTCTCCGTAAAGACCGTAATTGTATATTCTTTTTCTTGTTCCATGTTGTTTTTTTATAATTCGTCTTTTGAAAGAATGATCTCGCTTACCGATTTACCAGAGGCCACCATTGGGAAAATATTATCCTCTTTTTCGACCATTACGTGTAGTAAAAATGGGCCTTCGTGTGCAAGCATTTCAGCCACAGCTGATTTCAAATCTGCAGGGTCGGTAATTTTTTTACCAGGAACCCCAAACCCTTCTGCAACTTTCAAGAAATCAGGATTGTGTAACTCAACAGAAGAATAGCGTTTTTCAAAAAATAATTGCTGCCACTGACGGACCATACCTAAGTAATTATTGTCCAATAAAACAATTTTCACTCCAGTATTCCACTGAGCACAAAGTCCAAGTTCTTGAATGGTCATCTGAAAGCCACCGTCACCAATGAAGGCAACAACCTGCTTGTCTGGTTGGGCATATTTAGCTCCAAAAGCTGCGGGTAAACCAAAGCCCATGGTACCAGCGCCACCAGAAGAAACCCACTGGTTGGTGTCCTTGTACTCGTAGTAACGGGCAGCATACATTTGGTGTTGACCTACATCGGTAGCAACAATAGCTTTTCCTTCTGTTTGATCAGACACTTCCTTAACGACCATACCCATTCTGATTTCATTATTATCAGAAGGTGTCATGTCGCGGTCAATAACTTTTGCTTTTTCGATGGCCTCACAATCTGCAAACTCTTGTAGCCACTCTGGATAAGTCTTTTCTTCTACCAAGGGCAAAAGTGCTTCTAAGGCCAGTTTGGCATCTGAGAGCAATGGCACGTGTGCATGGACATTCTTATTGATTTCAGATGGATCAATTTCAATATGGATAACCTTTGCTTGTTTGACATATTTATCCAGATTACCGGTTACGCGGTCATCAAAACGCATCCCTATTGCGATCAGTACATCACATTCATTTTGTTTGAGGTTGGGCCCATAATTTCCATGCATACCAAGCAT
>CAXIDD010000194.1:0-8684 GCA_964021975.1 uncultured Saprospirales bacterium
TCAACAGCTGCGTCAGGTCGAAGATTTAGAATTAGCTATTGCTAATAATATTACGGCCTACGGAAGGGACTTTGAATTAAGTTCTAAGACTTCCCTGCAATTCATTGGTGCTTTTTCAAGGAGAATTAAAAAAATTGCTGCCGAGCGGAATCGAATAACCTCACTCTATCAGCAGCTGCTAAAAGGCATTAAGCCAATGCCTGAGTTGAATGTTGCCCTTCCTGCTCCTACTCAACAAATAAGTGTTCGGCAAATAAGTGCCTTCCTAGCAGAATACAAAGCCAGTTTAATAGATTGGAAAAAAACTACGCCCCATTTAATTGAGCAACACCTCAAACGGCTGGAATATCAAAATGCAATAGCACCACTTGGCTTGCAAGCAAATTTAATTGATCTGGAGACCAGATTAGATCAAATTGTCGAAGAACTCAATTTAAGTAATTTACTGGCAGATACGCAGTCCCAACCGATGTTGACCTTACCAAAACGTCAGCAAAAAACGGAGCAATTGATGGATTTCTTAGAAAATCTACAAATCAACTTGTCACATTTTCCAACATTTTACCAATGGCAGCATTTTTGGTTGCAGCAAAATGACAATAATCAAGCCTTGATTAAAGCCATCATCCGAGCTAAACCTAAAAACTGGATCAATGCCTTCGAAAATTGGTACCTCCAGCAATTATTGACTAAAAATCAAGCGACCGCACTTCCTCAACAAGATTTTTCAGCTTACGAAGCTTTAAGTAAATTACGATCCATTCAACAAAACCTCGCTAAGCAAATCAATTTTATTTGGGAGCCAGCCCGGCAAGATCTTGCCAAATTCTTTCGTAAGAATCAAAAGCAACTGAATCAGAAAGCAAATATCACAAAGGTTTTCTCAGAGCATGGAAAATCAATTACGGCAGCGATACCACTCTTTTTTAGTACCTCAGTCAATGCTGTAAAGTGCTTCTCGGAAATAAATTATCCAATTTTTGATTTAATAATTTTTGATTCAGCTCAGTTTATTGATGAAAAACTGGGACGACATCTACAACGCTTAGGCAAACAGCAAATTATCATTGGTAATGATCAATTTATTCACAACGATGAAAAAGCCGATTATCTCGAGTTTGCGTTACAACAAAACCAGGAGCAAATCAAGTTAAATAAAATTCATAAATACTACCCTGCCAACCTATTTCAACTACTCAATGGCGCATCTATCACGGAGAAAGCAATGAAAAGCTATAAAGTTAAAGCAATTCAACTCTCTGGTGACTATCATGAAGGTTTAGGCATTAATTCTGCAGAGGTCCATTATATCATCCAATTTCTTCAACAGTTAGACCGCAGCGCCCTCAGAACTTATCCGAAGATTGCCATTGTCTGTAATACCATTAAACAAAGGGATTACATTTCTAAAGCCATTTTAAAAATAAAGAAAGATGGAAGTTATGAGGAGAAAGATAATTTTTTGCAAATGGAAAGGAATGGTTTGATGGTCCTACACTTAAGTGAGTTAGAAGCTAGTCGTTTTGAACTCCTACTCTACTCTTTCACCTATGGGAACACCAAAAACAAACCAAGCTATTTTACTACCCACGCCGGCATTCTAAACACGGCTGCCGGGCTTAGACAGTTAAATGAACTGATGTCTACAGCCTCTAATGAGGTACAAATTATCCATAGTCTAAACGAAGATATAATTAAAGATTGGGCGCATTCAGAAGATAAGCAAGGCTATTTTTTATTGGCCAACTATATCCGGATGATTCAAGCCATAGATCAAAGTGATAGTTCCTTTCAAAAGACAATCACCCAACACTTTCAAAGCGCCTACCCTGAAGAATCAGCTCAAACCAACCAATTACCTATTTATGATGAGATAACCGCTGCTTTGCAACAACAACTTCCTGATGCCATCCTGTATCAGAACTTTCAAAAAGCGCATCTAAAAGTCCCTTTATTGGTTCAACATCCAACTGAAGTCAATCAGCAATTGGCGGTTATAGTAGATTACTTCTTAGTACAAACCAAAGCCACTGATTTTAATTGGGAAATCAACCAGAGAAAACGATTACAACAATCTGGTATACAAATAATTACGACCTATTCTATAGATTGGTGGAAACACCCTGAAAAGGCTACACTGGATTTAGTAGATAAAATAAAGCTAATATGGGCAGAAGGAAAATAAGTATTGAAGATTTGCAGAATAAGGAGGCCTATAAAATGATCTTAGAAATTGATCATCAAAATATGGTCCCGTTCATTTTACATGAATTTAGAAACAGAAATCTAATTATCCATTTATTCGTCCTTATTAACCTTGGACTTGTAACCGCTGGTTTGGTATTTGCGATTGAGCAAATTAATCAGGGTAGTATCGGGGTGATTGCTTTATTTTTATTGTGGATTTCAGGAGCTATTGCAGGTTCGACAATCGTAGTACCTATTCATGAAGGTTTACATGGCTTGGCGTATTATTCATTGGGTGCAAAAAAAGTTACTTACGGTGGAAATTTGAAGCAATTTTACTTTTTTGCCGTAGCAGACCGATTTGTTTTGGATGAAAAAGGCATATGGCCTTTAGCTTTAAGCCCCTTTGTCTTTATTAGTCTAGCTTGTATCCTTGGAATTCTAAACGCAACGGTACCCTGGCAATGTTTCTTTTGGGGATTCTTAACCATGCATAGTCTAAATTGCCTTGGAGATTTTGGCATTTTGAGCTTCTTCTGGAGTAATCGCGGCAAAAAAATATTCACTTATGACCTGGTAGATCAGGGAAAATCCTTTGTCTTTCGTGCAAAATGATTCAAAAAAGTTTAAATTAGAAGTGCTAAATTCAAATAGCTTCTTAGGTATTTAGATAAGATTAACCCAGCTAGCGACTTTTATTTTTAATTCCCAATGAACAAATATAGATACCTCTTTTTCCTGACTGGTCTTATGCTCATTTTTAGTCGTTGTACTAAAGATGAATCAACTACTATCGATAGTGCGGTGCCATTCGTCACTCAGTCTAATCTAATCTGGGCTGACTCTTTATTAAGCACCATGACAGAGCGGCAGAAAATAGGTCAGCTATTTGTTTGGGAAACCCAAAGTAGAGATCCCCAAAAACTCTTACCCGCAGTAACTGAAATGGAAATAGGTGGTTTTCTACTAAAGGATTTACCCTTAATCCCCTATCTAGCCCTAAGTGATACCCTAAAAAGAATCAGCCCAATTCCTTTATTCTTTGCGAGTGAAGCAAAAACCTTATTCAATAATCAATTTACAGATGTAAAAACATTGCCTTCCGAAGCAATGATCAATGCAACTGCAAATGATTCTCTTTTTAACCACCTCAACAAATTAGCGGCGAAACAAGCGCTAACACTGGGTATTAATTTAAACCTCAGTCAAACCATAGGAGCCCAGCAATTTGACGGTAGTCGGTTACAAAGTAAACGAACTAAAGCCCTAGCAGAACAAAGAATTATTCATGTAGCCACCCAATTCAGTGCATTTTATCCAAACCTAAGTGATACCAGTCAGCGGCTTCAAATATTGCAGAAACCGGTTAAATTATTGGTAGGCCAAGGGATCGGAGGAATTGCACTAAGCAGTCAGCTTCCTTCTTTACCCAAAGACGCAGAAACCTTATTGAATTACCAAGATTATTTTAAAGACCAGTTCAATTATCAAGGCTTATTGATCCGAAAGAGTTCTAATGTGGAAATGGCGCTTCGTCATATTCAATCAGGAATTGATTTAATGATTTTACAAAACAATGAACCTGCGATCTTTATAAAAATGGTCCAAACTGCTTTAGAACAAGGAAAACTTTCGCATGAAGTACTCGACCAAAAAGTGCGAAAAATTCTAATGGCTAAAAAATGGATGGCAAACGGTTTTGATTATCCTACCCCACATCAAAAACCGGCGACTAAAGCCTTACAAGTTAATCTGCAACAAGAAACACTAGTAAAAGAATCAAAAATAATGACCATCGGTAAAATATACCGGCATTTCATTGATTCGAAGTGGGATTATTTCAATTATCAAATTGCTCTGGAAGGTATTACCGTATTAGGCAATAAGCAGTCTCTCCTACCCATCAAAGATTTAAATCAACAAAACATCCGAATAGTTACTTATGGAGATCATCCTTATGGCGACTTTAAATCCCAGCTTAATCAATATATAAATTTCAGAAATCGAGTTCATTCTTACGAAGAATTTGGAACAAGCGAAGCCCTAATATCTGGGAAAAGTAATTATCTAAATATTCTTTTGCTAGAAGATGGACAAGCAATAGGAACGGCAGATTCTGCTTTTCTAGCTAATTTGGAGCAAGCCAATCAACGCAAGAAACTGCTTATTGTCAACTTTGGAATTCCCGCTCAAATCAAATCTTTAGATACTACCTACACAATCCTGCAAGCCTACGAACTTCGACCAGAAATGGAATCAATTGCTGCTCAGGTTTTAGTCGGTGGTTTAGCAGCAAAGGGAGCGCTTCCCATTGACCTTTATCCAAATTGGAAATTTGGTGATGCTAGCCATAGTTCTAAAACTCGACTTTCATTTACCCCAAGTCAATTTGTGGATATTCGTCCAGAAAAATTAGTTGGAATCAATGCCATCGCGAATGGAGCCATTCGAAGTAAGGCTACTCCAGGCTGCCAGGTATTGGTAGCTAAAGATGGTCACGTTATTTATAATCAGAGCTTTGGATATCATACCTATAAAAGAAAACGACGTGTACAAGCAGACGATTTGTACGATATTGCTTCCGTTACCAAAATTGCTGCAACGGCTTTAGTCAGTATGAAATCGTTTGAAAACAAGCAATTCAATATCAATGACCGTATCAAGAACCACCTGCCAGAATACAAAAATGCGCCATTTAAAAACACTCGGATTAAAGATCTGATGACGCACCAATCCGGGATTCAACCCCATTTGCCTGTCATTCCTTATTTACTTTATCGTGGTCCTAAAAACACCGCTTGTGACAGCTTTTTCTGTAAAGATCTTTCTGATACGTATAATATACAAATTGCAGATAATTTTTACTTTCAGGAAAGACTTCAGGACTCAATTTGGCAAAATATGAATACCGTGAAAGTCAATAGTAGTCGCAAATACAAATACAGTGATGTCAATATGGTTTTAACGCAGCGCTTGCTCGAAACCAAAATGAATCAATCTTTGGATCAATTGGCAAAACAATATTTCTATCAGCCGCTAGGTCTTCAACATATAAGCTATAATCCGATTGACAAATTTAAAAAAGAGCAGATCATTCCTACAGAAAAAGATGAAAAATGGCGACAACAACAATTAGATGGTTTTGTCCATGATGAAGGGGCGGCATTACTGGGTGGTGTAGCGGGCCACGCTGGTTTATTTGCTAATACCAAAGATTTAGCAGTGATCATGCAAATGCTCTTAGATGGAGGCAAATATGGTGGCCGAAGGTTCTTAGACAACAATACAATTGATTTATTTACCAGTGCCAAGCATGGCAATCATCGAGGCTTATGTTTCGATAAATACCATAGCTCTAATCGAAGTGGGCGGGCATCCGAAATGAGTAGAACGGCCTTTGGACATACCGGTTTTACAGGTACTTGTGCTTGGGCTGACCCCGAAACCGGACTGGTTTATATTTTTCTATCCAATCGCTTACATCCTTCTGTTCGCAACCGGAAGCTATTTAGTCAACGAATACGGGCCAGGATTCATCAGGTCGTCTACGGTGCCCTAGATTCTTATGAAAACACCTGGCCAGATTTAGTATCGACGTAAAATCTTACGTTGTTACTGTGGTTCTAACAAATGGGCGGATCGAAATAATGGATCTGCGGCCATTAGTACTTTGTTTTTTAATCTATATGAAAATTCTGGATGTTCTGCCAAATAGTCCCGGACGATCTGGGCTGCTTCTGGTGTTTGATGTCCACTTAGGGTTGCACTGATCCACTGCCTAGGAAAAAAGATATCTCCAGTGGCCTGAATTTCTTCCATCAATTCCAAACTAGGCCGAATATAAGCTAAAGCCGCTTCAGCGCGTAAAGGATGGTGTAAATACCTCAAGGATTCACCTACCCAGGGCTCAACAGCTCGGTTTTCGGCAGACTTTAGACTTTCAAAGAAAGCATCTCTAACACTTTGATCCGGTGATAGTGCTGGCTTGACAAAAGCCAAGCGGCGAAGACGATCTGGATTTTTAACCCGTTGAGACAAGTCCTCTAAAATGGTTTCTGCCTGCATTGGTAGACGAATTGCCAAAGCATGGCCTAAACTAGATAAACGCGCCTCTGTTAATCGCAAATCAAAATTAGCTTGATTACCTTGCCAAACGGATAACAAGCGTTCTATCGCTAAATCTGAAGTGGCAATATTGACGTAGCTTGACCAATAGGCTGATTTTGCGCCAGGGTCATTAGTAGTTGTTAATTTATTCCATAATAAGTTTTCAAGACGGGTAGAGAAAACAGATCGGTCAGAAGGCAGAGTATATCGCCAAAACAAACTGCTACTCAGTCCTAACAAACGCTGTCGATTCAATGGTTCCTTTTCTAGTTGAAGACTATTCAAAACACAGTCAAATAATTGAGCTGGTGCCAAAGCTCCATTTAACATACCTTCCTCTAAAGCCATTAATGCTGCTCCACGCAACAATGGATCTTTAATGCTAGATAAATTCTTTAAAAAGTATTCCTGACTCTCCTGGTCGAGTTGATGATACCCATAGGACATAGGCGCACCATTACTGAGAAAAGCTTGTGGTTTAGGATAACCCTCAATTTCTTTTAGCGGTGTATTAGCACCACCAATATTGACTCGGAAACGCATTATAGTATCCGGATAAAACAACACTAAATCCGTCAATTGGGTCCAATAACGACCACTAGCTGACTGTTTTTCTTGTTGAATTGACGCTTTACTAATAAGTCCTTTTTCAACGGTGTACTGTGTACGATAGGCCGGCATTCCGGCTTCTTTTACCCATACCTGACTCCAGGATTTCAGATCAATTTCAGTCTTTTTATCTAGGATATTGATTAAATCGTCCCAAGTTTCATTTCCTACTAACGTTTCCAATTGTCGCATTACAATCGGTGCTTTTTGGTAGATTATGCGACCATATAAAGTCCCAGCATTTTTGAGGTTATCCAATTCTTGCTGAACTGGATGGGATCCTTCAGAGCGATCTTCGCTGTAGGCAGAAGGTTGGTGGGCAAAAACGAACCTTAGATCATGATTGATTTCAGGGAATGCTGGATTTACAATTTTAGCAGCCATGAAATTGGCAAAAACCTCTTTTAACCAAACATCATTAAACCAACGCATGGTCACCATATCTCCGAACCACATATGAGCCGTTTCGTGAGCAATTAGACTGGCTCTTCCCATCTTTTGGTTCGTAGTCGCATCCTCTTCTAGGAATAAACTCGCCTCTCGGTAAAAAATGGCACCAATGTGCTCCATACCTCCGTATTGAAAACCGGGTAGCAGCGCAAAATCAAACTTCTGAAAGGGCATTTTTATGCCTGTGTATTCCTCCATCCAGGCAATAGAAGCGGCGTGGAGATCAAATATTTCATCTGCATTTAGTGCTACCTTTTCTGCATCACTCTCCCGGTAAAGCATATGCATCTCTCTACCTGCTCTAGTGGCTGTTTTCCGCTGAAACTTACCTGCTGTAAATGCAAATACATAGGTACTAAAGGGTTTGGTCAAACCAAATTGTAGGACTTTACGGCCATCCTGTTCTTGACTACTTTCTAAAGGTCCATTGGCAATACCATCCCATTCAATTGGGATATCCATTTGCAAGCGATAAGCTGCCTTTAGATCTGGTTGATCAAAAAATGGAATGGCAGTGGATGCTCGGTCTGGAACAAACAAAGTATAAAGGAATTCTGGATTCCGATTGAGAGAAAGATCTCCTAAAGTAAAGCTTAGATCAACCGTATTTTTTCCAGCTAAGAGTTTTTTTTTGGGCAAAATGATATGATCATTAATTATCACAGGTGGTAAGGTATCCCCATTTAAACGTAAACTTTTTAGATATTCACTTTCTTGGCGAAAATCTAAAGGTAAATCAAACGCCGTACCGTCCCAATTGAAAGAGATTTGCATAGTGCCTTGTACCGGCTCGGTTATTGCTTCCGGAATAACTACCGAAAGATCATATACAAGCTCCGATACCTGAGCTGCTCGCTGGATAGATAATTCCTGCGAAACGCCTGAATTAAATCCTAAGTCTTGGTTATCCTGATTAATAGGCGTATACATCATTCCTGCAATTATAGCCGTAAGAAAACAAGCAATCGTACCACCAATTAACGAAGTAATGCCTAACTCTGTTAAATTCTTGCGCTGACCCGGAGCAATCGCACTGATCCCCCCAATTTGGATACCAATAGAGGCAAAATTAGCAAATCCACAAAGCATATAAGTTGCCATAATTATAGATTTTTCGTAAGTTAAATGTGTTGCGTTTGCTACATTTTTTAATTCCGCTAATTGTATATATCCTATAAATTCACTTGCAGCTAATTTTATACCTAATAGCTGTCCCATTAAAGCCATATCTTCTTTTGCAACACCTAGTAACCACATTAATGGTGCAAAAATATAGCCTAATATAAACTCTAAAGATAAGCTGTTGTAAGGCGTGTTTGCAGCAATAATTT
>CAXIDD010000195.1:0-8661 GCA_964021975.1 uncultured Saprospirales bacterium
GGTAAGCTAGAAGCCAATGTCCTCGAGAAAAAGGCCATGGCCGAAGCCAAATCCATCGAAATGAAAGCCGAAGCTTTGCAAAAGCAAGGAATGATGGAAGCTGCCGTCGAAGAGCAGAAAGGACTGGCCAAAGCCAAAGTTATGGAAGAGCAGTACAATGCCGAAGCTAAAGGTGTCGAGCAGAAAGCACTGGCCATGCAAAAATTGGATGGCGTAGGCAAGGAGCACGAAGAGTTTAAGCTGCGTTTGGAAAAAGAGAAAGCCATCGATTTGGCGAGTATCAACGTCCAGAAAGAAGTGGCCGCTTCCCAAGCATTGGTCTTGAGTGAGGCCCTCAAAAATGCCAACATCGATATCGTCGGTGGCGAAATGCAGTTTGTCAACAGCATCTTAGATTCAGTCAACCGAGGAAAAACCTTCGACAATCTCATTGGCAGCAGCCAGCATTTGCAGGACGTCAAACAAGCCTTAATTGGCAACGGTAGTACCGACGGTCTATTGAGTAAAGTCAAAGATATGGTCTCTAAATCAGGCATGTCTGTTGGCACGATCAAAGACTTGACTTTGACTGCCTTATTGCTGCGTCTGCAAGACCAAGCCAAAGGTAAGGAGAAAAGTACCGTCCAGTCCCTCCTAGAACAAGTGGAGCACCTCGGCTTGGGTGGACAGTCCATCAAAAATCTCTGGTAGATCTTAGGTGAAGAGTTGTTGAAATTGTGAATTGTTGAATTATAAATATTTAATTCAACAATTCACCACCTCTCCATTTCAAAAATTGACTATAAAAATGAGCAATAGCCAAATAGAAGGTGGCGCTTACGAAATTATTCAAGGGCGCTTACAAAAGGATGCCAGCGACTTACGGCAGCGCTTGGCCCAGCTCAATACGGCCCGTAAAGAAGTCTTTGGTGCCATCGAAACTAAGTTGATCGCTAACGATCGGATCAATACGCAGAATTACTGTATCGCTCGGGATATTGTCTCCGTGGCGAACTACACCATTTTTGGCTACAATGTGCACATTGGTTTGCGCAGTGGTATCCAATTGGCAGATGTTTTTAGTGTTTATGAATTTCGGGATAATAAATTTCAAAATACGGATCTAAGCCTTTTGGATAAGGATAAATTCCAGACTGACTTTCAAAACCTATACCGCTACTA
Source organism: uncultured Saprospirales bacterium (assembly GCA_964021975.1). Classification (GTDB taxonomy): domain Bacteria; phylum Bacteroidota; class Bacteroidia; order Chitinophagales; family Saprospiraceae; genus DATFKA01. The sequence continues at coordinate 1,162 of CAXIDD010000195.1, forward strand.
TAAGGATGCCTTTTTTGCTCGTTTTGCGCAGCGTGGACGTTACTTATTTATGGTTTTTCACCTAAAAGCGGGGTCTGAAGATTTCAAGACTTTCAAGTGGTTGATGACCGATGAGGGGCTGGAATACATTGACAACCGTTCGGATCATGAAGTCCAGTATCCTGATCAATACGAATTCCGCTGGAAACGTGCCGGACGCGACGATCAGCGCAATGGGAAGTTTCCACACATTTCCATCATGGACCGGATTTTCGTTGAGACCCTTGGTGGGGACCTGACCATCAAAGTAGAGGACAATACGGACGATGGACGTGGAATCTACGAAGAAGATGTGGAGTATTCTGATCAGACCTTAGACGATGCAGAGTATTTCTATGCAGATTTGGGCAACTTAATCGGGCTGAAAATTCGGCCCTACCAAGAGGCGTTCAGGTATTTTGTTTACAATGAAAAGATTCAAGAAGTACAACGCATCGACGCACTCGAAAATTCCGGTGTCTTGCTGCCAGACAACCACGGGCTGATCTTTGCCAATGGTTATTACCTGCAAACGGGCGAATACAAGCTCTTTGAGACACCTTCTGATGGGATGCTTTTCAAAAAACGGATCAGCTCACCCAATGGGGAGGATTTCCTCTATGTTTTTTACCACAATCAGAATGGCCTCTATACTTTGATGCATTACAACATCATCGCACAAGAGGTCCAAACACCCATTATTTGCAATGGTTTCACCATTATGCCCGATGGGGAGTTGAGCTATTTCCGAGCAGAAGAGGAGCCTACCAAACATCACGTTATCCAAATTTGGCAGACACCTTTTGTGGCTGGCGAAGCACCTCCTTCGGAACATACAGACAGTTATTTGTATAAAATTGGAAATAAAGACATCGTCAAAGCCATGGCTGAATGCCAGGAAATCTTGACTTTGATTGGCAAAGATGATTCTTATGCCAATCTCTATGACGATTTGGTCAAACGCTCAACAGATATTCTAGATGCCTATTATTGGATTAACCAGACGGATACTTTTCGTTTGGATGAGCCACTACAATCGGTTCGGGAGACTGCAAATACTGCAATAGAGGAATACGAGAAAAAGGTTCAAGTAGAAAAGAATACTAAAGAGACCATTCAACAAGTCCAGACCCATGCTGAAACCCTGTTTGCCAGCATTAAAAGAGAAAGCTTTGATAGCATTGACTTGTTTGTGCAGGTCTTGGCAGATCTAAGGAAACTTCGTGGGGAAATTATTGGCTTGAAAGATTTGCGTTACACCAATACCGACTTAATTGAGACCTTGGAATCAGAAGCGGTCGAGGCCAATCAGCAGTTATCCAATGACTGTATTACCTTCCTTTTGCAGGAAAATGCCCTAAAGCCTTATCAAGAAAAAATTACAGACCAATCCAAAGAAATTGATGCAGTGAAAACGGCCAAAGAAGCCGAAGCATTACGCGAGAAATTTGATGCCATTGGAGCAGATTTAGAATTACTCATTGATATTGTTAGTAATCTAAAAATTGACGATGCTACACAAACTACGCGAATTATTGATAATATTTCTGCTTTGTTTACCCAGCTGAATCAACATAAAGCAGCTATCCGGAGTCAGCAAAAGAATTTGCGAAGTACAGAATCTTTGGCAGAGTTTGGGGCGCAATTGAAATTGTTGGATCAGAGTATCATCAATTACTTAGATGTAGCTGACACGCCCCAAAAGTGTGACGAATATCTATCCAAATTAATGGTCCAGTTAGAAGAGATGGAAAGTAAGTTCGCAGAAGTGGACGAGTTTATAGGGACCCTTACGGAAAAGAGAGAAGAAGTCTACAGCGCCTTTGAAACAAGGAAAAATGCTTTGGTTGAAGCAAGGAATAATCGTACTTCTGCTTTACAATCCGCAGCTAAGCGAATTCTTTCTGGTATCCAGAAGCGGGTAGAGAATTTTAAAGAAGTTTTAGAGATTAATAGTTTTTTTGCGTCGGATTTGATGATTGAAAAAATCCGGGATATCATCGAGCGTTTGATTGAATTGGAAGATACCAATAAGGCCAATTCTATCCAAACTGAATTGAAAACGCTAAAAGAAACGACTATTCGTCAATTGCGTGATAAAAAGGATTTGTTTATAGATGGAAAAAATATAATCAAATTAGGCAAACATCGTTTTTCAGTTAATGTACAGCCACTAGAGCTGACTACTGTCTTAAGAGAAGGTACCCTTCAATACCATTTGACAGGCACCAATTTTTATGAGTCCATGGATGATGCTCGCCTCGAAGCTACCGATGCTGTCTGGAACCAAACCTATGTTTCTGAGGACAGCCAGGTCTATAGAGGCGAATATTTAGCCTATTCCATTTTTAAACAAAGAGAAGCCTTATTAGGCAAAACAGAAGATCTATTAAAAGTGGTTCAGCAAGAAGCCAGTACTCGATACCAAGAAGGCTATACGAAAGGTATTCAGGACGAAGATGCCTATTTAATTTTACAACAGCTGCTAAACCTTTCGAAAGGAATTGGCTTGTTGTTGTATACGCCCATTGCCCGTTCTTTGGGGAAATTATTGTGGAAGCAATTTTTAAACCCAGAGCGCAAAGCACTGTTGGATCACCAACTTAAAAGTGCTGGAGTCATCTTGCAAGTTTTTCCCAAGACACACGAATTTGATTTTCTAGTAACAGAATTAGAAAAGGAGTTAACCCATTTATTAGAGGCAACCAATCTATTCCCAGCTTTTTTGGTACCCAGTGCCGCACATTACTTATTTAAGGAATTGGTTAGTGACAATACCTTTGTCTGCAGCAGTGAAGCGGCTCAGTTGTACCAAGACTTTTGGGCCTTTATTAAAAAGAAAAAAGCGGTAGCTCGTTTCCGAAATACGGTAGATGAGCTGGCCGATAACAAACTAGAACAGTACCAATTATTACGTAAATGGGTGCATGCCTTTTTCGATCAGTTGGAAGCTCCTGTGAATTGGTCTTATCTAGATGAGGTGGCGAGTTTACTCATGTGTGATGATTTTGAAAAAGCGGAAGTCATTCCAGTCAAAACCAGTGTAAGCATTGAAGGCTTACGTGGTGACCATGCCGTTATTCAAGATGGTAAATATGAGCTGAATTTTCACGCCTATATGGAGAAAATGGAACGCTACACCAACGAAGTAGTACCCCAATTCGAGCAGTTTAATGCCTTGAAAAAACAGTTGGCGCAGGAATTTCGGCAAGACCGTCAGTTAGAGGAATTCAAACCGCGCGTATTGAGTTCCTTTGTAAGGAACAAATTAATCGACAAGGTTTATCTGCCTATTTTTGGAGATAATTTTGCCAAACAGTTAGGTACGGCCGGAGAAAATACACGGACCGATCGGATGGGTTTATTGCTATTGATTTCGCCACCAGGATATGGTAAAACGACCCTGATGGAATACATTGCTCATGCTTTAGGTTTGATTTTCGTAAAAGTCAACGGACCGGCAATTGGTCATCAGGTGATTTCTTTAGCACCAGAAGATGCACCAGGAATGGCGGCCCGAAAAGAATTAGAGAAATTGAATCTGGCACTCGAAATGGGCGATAACATCATGCTGTATTTGGACGATATTCAGCATTGCCACCCTGAATTTTTACAAAAATTCATCTCACTTTGTGATGCCCAGCGTAAAATCGAAGGTGTCTATAAAGGCCAGCCTAAAACCTATGATTTACGCGGACGAAGAGTAGCAGTCGTAATGGCTGGGAACCCATATACGGAAAGCGGTGACCGCTTTCAAATACCCGATATGTTGGCCAATCGGGCCGATATTTATAACCTTGGAGACATCATCGGAGACTCTGCGGCGGTCTTTAAAATGAGTTATATTGAGAATGCCCTGACCTCTAATCCGAGTTTACAGCGGCTCGCTACCAAAAGTATGGCCGATGTATACAGCATCATAAAGGCCGCTGAGCAAGGAAGCTTGGATGGGATTGATTTAGAAGGGAATCACAGCCAAATGGAGCTGAACGAATATCTGGAAGTCATGCGTAAAATGTTGCGTATACGCGATGTCGTTCTGGCCGTTAACCAGACTTACATTCAGTCCGCAGCAATGTCAGACGATTACCGTACAGAGCCTGCTTTCAAGCTACAAGGTTCCTACCGAAATATGAATAAACTGGCCGAAAAGATCGTCCCCATCATGAACGATGCGGAGTTGGAAACACTGTTACTCAGTCACTACGAAGGTGAGTCGCAAACCCTTACTTCCGATACCGAAGCCAACCGCCTTAAGCTCAAAGAACTTCTTGGTCAATTGAGTCCCGAAGAAGCACAGCGCTGGGAAGACATCAAAAAGGCTTTCAACAAAAATAAACTTTTCCGGGGAGCCAACGGTGATGATCCAATGAATAAGGTGATTGCGCAGCTATCAGCGTTTAATGATGGATTGGATGGCATCAAAGAGGCATTGGACAAGTAGGGAGAATCAGCATTTGCATCATTTCAGAATTGTGCTATTGCAAGGCCCAAACCTGATGCTCTACAATGGGTTTCTAATGAACACTAAATCATCTAATTAGGTGGACTTCCATTTTTATGTAAAAACATTGTTATATAAATTATGTTTATGCTATTGATTTACAATGACTTATGAGTGACATAAGTCATTTGTAGATGTGGAGATAAGTCATTAAAAGGCAGGCTTTCATACTGTTACCTTTGAACTGAAAGTAAAACTAACAGAAATGAAAGCTCAGACCATCCTCCTATTTGTAGTACTCTTTTTCTCAACAGCTAGTCTGCTTGGCCAGCAAAATTTCCAATTGGCCTCAGCTGAAATGACCATTGAGGGAACCTCTACTTTACACGATTGGGTTTCCTCGGTAGAGCAGTATACCACAAAAGCTGAAATAGAAATTTCTAATAATAAATTAGTGTCCATTCCAATGTTCGAAGTACGCATTCCCGTCAAAGGAATTAAAAGTACTAAAGGCAAAATCATGGACAATAAAACCTACAATGCCCTAAAAGCAGACGATCATCCTACTATTCAATTTAAGTTGAATAAGATTACCTTAAAAACTGATAATCAGCTATTAGCAAGCGGCCAACTTACCATTGCAGGGAAAGTTAAAACGGTAGAGTTTCCTGTAGAATATACTACGCAGCCAAATCAAAAAATTCAATTCAAAGGAGCTTACACTTTGAAAATGACGGACTATAATATGGATCCGCCTACCGCCTTAATGGGCTCCATTAAAACAGGGGATGAAGTGACGGTTCGCTTTAACTGTCTGCTAGAACCAGATGGTAACGCTGCTAAGACCAAATAAAATAATTTATAAAAATATCAATTTCCTATAACCAAATTAAAAACATTAGTTTATGAAAACTTTTCGCAAAATTTTAGGACTCCTCGTTCTTTTCAGTATGGCTACAAGCTTGCTGGCACAACGTACAGAAATTCAATATTTCAGACCGTACGATCAAGACGGTATCAATATTTTTGAGCCTACCAAACTCAATAATATTCAATATGATGGCTTTGCGATCCGTATTGGTGGTAGCTTTACACAGCAGTTTCAGGCCTTATCGCACTCCAATAATGCTACACCGAATTTGGTGTCTTATCGAGGAGGGCAAGCCAATGCGAATGAGCTTTATGCTTTAGGCAGTGGTTTCAATTTAGCGACAGCTAATCTTAACTTCGATTTCCAAATTCAAGATGGTATACGGGTATCGCTGGAGAACTATATGTCTTCTCGCCACCACTCTGAATTTTGGGTAAAAGGTGGTTACATTCAGATCGATAAATTACCGATGTTCGATAATCCGGATTGGTTTACGAAGCATGTACGGGTAAAAATTGGTCACTTCCAGCCGAACTATGGTGACCAGCAATTCCGTCGTACGGATAATGGTAATGCCATTTGGAACCCATTCGTAGGTAACTATATTATGGATGCTTTTACTACAGAAATTGGAGGGGAAGCCTATGTTTTTCCAAATGAGGACTTGATGTTCATGATTGGTTTGACCAATGGCTTGATCAATGGTAATATCGCTGATGTAGAGAAGAAGCCTTCTGTTTACTTTAAAGGAGCTTATGACAAGCAAGTTACGGATGATTTCCGCTTCCGTTTGTCAGCTTCTTATTACAACAACTCTGGATCGGCTCGAAATACCTTGTTTAATGGAGACCGTACGGGATCCCGTTTTTACTTAGCAATGGAGCCTGCGATTAGCCTTCCTAGAGGATCTAGTGCCTACGCACCAGTTAGTGCTAGTGGTAACTTTACTTCTGGACGGATTAGTCCCAATTTTACGAATACCGTGTCTACTTTCCAGATCAGTCCCTTCGTAAAATATAAAGGGGCAGAGTTATTTGCTACTTATGAAGCGGGCTCAGGCCGTGCGGGATTTGAAAATGATGAACGCGACTTTGGCCAATTCTCTGTAGAAGGGATCTATCGTTTCTTACCGAATGAACAAGCTTTCTTTGGTGCCCGCTATAATAGTGCTAGTGGTGACTTAGGAGGCGGTAATAGCGATGTGACGATTAACCGGACGGAAATTTCTGCTGGTTGGTTCCCTAGCCGTAACTTATTACTGAAGTTTGGATACATCAATCAAGATTATTTAGATTTCAATGCATCTGATCTTCGTCATGAAGGTAACTTCAATGGTATGATGATAGAAGCTGTAGTTGGTTTCTAAATTTTATAAAGATCACATAATTACAAGGGTAGGAGTAGCATTTGCTGCTCCTATCTAGTTGAGAGCCTGTTTAAATTTAACACTTTGGACTACCTACGCCATATTTGATTCTGTCTTGCGCCTGCCTGCCGAAGCCTCGGCGCAGGCAGGTAGCTCATCAGTCGCTTAGCTTAGGCTTCTTCTTCGCGTCTTGATCAGAATTAAATTTGACTGTAGTCGCCTCAAGCTAATTTTAAACAGGCTCTTATATCCACTATTTCATGCGGGCTTTTTCCTATATATTAGGTGTCTTTGTACTTTCCTTAACGATCCTTGGGGCTCAGCCTATGGAGCAATTAAAAACGGAAACTAAGATTCAAATTTTGGATCAAAGTCGATTGTTCTTAGAAGGTAAAAGTAATGTCAACGAGTTCACTTGTCATTGTGAACAGGAATTTATTCCAATGACGGCAGATTTTGCTGTAGATGGCTCAAGTCGTATTGCAGATTTTGTGAGTATGCAATTGAAAGTACATACGCAAAAGCTGGATTGTGGCCACAAAATAATGAATAAAGATTTGCAGAAAACACTGCAAGTTGATCAATACCCTTTTATTGAAATAAAATTAGACAAAGTTCACCTCAATACTTCACAAAAGCCACTCGACCAGTACTGGACACACTATTTAGCAGAGACGAGTCTAAGCATGGTAGGAAAATCTTGCGATTTTAAAATACCGGTAATGGCCAGGCGTGTTGCTGCACATACCTTTCAGTTTAAAAGCTTCTATGAAATCCGATTGAGTGAGTTTGGGATAAAGG
>CAXIDD010000196.1:0-8649 GCA_964021975.1 uncultured Saprospirales bacterium
GCCGCAATAAAGCTGGTTTGGAGGATGCTATTGATCAGATTCAACAAATCAAGACCGAGTTTTGGGAGGAAGTCAAAGTGACAGGGCACAGTAAAGAATTGAATACAGAGTTAGAAAAGGCACTTCGTTTGGCTGATTTTATTGATTTAGGACTCCTGATGTGTACGGATGCACTCGAACGGGAAGAATCCTGTGGAGCCCATTTTCGACAAGAATACCAAACTAGTGATGGTGAGGCAGTACGACGAGATGATGAATACGCCTACGTTTCCGCCTGGGAATATCAAAACGGCCAGTTTAAATTACATAAAGAAACACTCAACTTTGAATTTGTCAAACCCACGGTTAGAAGTTATAAATAAGCAAAAATATGCAGGTTACATTTCGAATTTGGAGACAAGAAGGGCCTAATGATAAAGGAGGATTTCAAGATTATTCAGTGGATGGTCTTAATCCAGATATGTCATTTCTAGAAGCATTAGATCACTTAAACGAAATACTAGTGCTGCGTGATGAAAAAGTAATTGCTTTTGAATACGATTGTCGAGAAGGTATTTGTGGGCAGTGTGGAGTGTTTATTAATGGGCGGGCCCACGGTCCGCATAGTAATATGACCACCTGTCAATTACACATGCGTAGTTTTTCGGAGGGAGATAAGATCGTAGTAGAACCCTGGAGGGCCAAGGCATTTCCGGTGATTAAAGATTTGATAGTTGATCGTTCGGCTTTTGATCGGATTATTGAGCATGGAGCTTACATTAGTGCCAAAACGGGGACAGCACCTGAAGCTAATTCAATTTTAATAGGAAAAGAAATAGCCGATCGGGCTATGGATGCCGCAGCTTGTATCGGTTGTGGTGCTTGTGTTGCAACTTGTAAAAATGGTTCTGCTGCCTTATTTACTTCTGCAAAAATTAATCACTTGAACGCTTTGCCACAAGGCAAACCTGAAGCCCATCGGCGAGTAATTGATATGACCAATCAAATGGTCGAAGAAGGCTTTGGCAGTTGTACTTTTACAGGGGCTTGTGAAGTGGAATGTCCGGAAGGCATCTCCATCGTCAATATTGCCGAATTAAATGCCCGATATTTGAAGGCTAAATTGTTTGGGTAGCAATAATAGCGTCTTGAGTAGTATTGAAGCAGACAAATTTAGGATAAATTCTTATGTTTAACTGAGTAAATAAGAAAAGGTGTAAGCTTATTGAAGCTTGACCTGAGTAGGCACTACTTCATATACAATGCCGCATATTTCGCAATATACTTCCCTAAAATATCAAATTCTAAATTGACGGTACTACCTGGTCGGAAGGTATGAAAAGTAGTATGCTCATAGGTATAAGGGATAATAGCTACAGAGAAATGATCATCTACTGGTTCTACGACGGTCAGACTTACGCCATTGATACAGACAGATCCTTTATCTACCAAAAGGTGGTCTGGTGTAGGTTTGTACTGAAAACTGTAATACCAACTGCCGTCTACTTCCTTTACCGAAACACAGGTGGCCGTAGCATCTACATGTCCTTGTACAATGTGCCCATCTAATCGACTATGGCCCAGCATAGCACGTTCTAAATTGACGACATCGTCTACTTGAAGTTGTCCTAAGTTGGAGCGATCTAGCGTTTCTTTGATTGCTGTCACGGTATATTGATGTCCTTCGATGGCAACAACGGTTAAGCAGACACCATTATGTGCCAAACTTTGATCAATCTTTAGTTCCGGTGTAATCTTTGAATGCACGGTAAAGTGTACATTGGTTCCTTCTGTACGAATGTCTTTAATCTTGCCTAGATCTTCTATAATCCCTGTAAACATAAAAGCTACTTCATTTTTGAATGATTAGTTTATGTAGCACCCATCACTTCTGGACGTGATGGGTGCTACATAAACATTTATTTTTTGTCACTTTAATTCCGAATGAGCTGAATATAACCTCTTAAAATCTCTTGCTGTTCAACAGGGCCTTCTACTCTTTGTTCAAATACCCGACAGGTATAAACATAGGTCCCATCTGCTAGTGCATCCCCATTTTGATTCGTGCCATCCCAGTTAATGTTAGGATCTGTAGTTGTAAAGACTACCTGCCCCCAACGGTTAAATACTTGTAATTCAATACTGGCAATAAAGCAGAAAGGGTAAGGAATGAAGAGATCATTACTTCCATCATTATTGGGTGTAAAAGTATTGGGTAATTCATACAATGGGCAGTTGTCCACACAAATGATGTTGCTCAAAGTACTCTCGTTTCCAACGGAATCTACTGCAGTGACCGCATAGCAACCCGCAATACCAAAGTCTGGCATATGGTTAAAATTGGTGATATCTGCACCATCGACGGTATTAATCAATTGGTATTCAGAATCTGGATTTTGAGCATAATAAATATTATAGCTGCGCACATCCATGCTTTCACAAGTAAGATTAGGATTATTCCATGCCAAACGATTGATCAGGTTGGCAGGATCCGTACAATCAATGTCTTCATCACAAATATCGTCGACACTTAATTCGGGAGGACAAGGTGCTTGATTGTCAAAAGGCGTAGCGCAAATTATCTGAGATCTATTTTCAATGATATCTGGTAAATTAGACACACCATAACTACCTACAGATCGGACTAAGTAGCAGTACTCCTGACCGTTGACCAAACCAGTATCTATAAAACTAGTTGTACTGACCGTAGCAAGGGAATCGAAGCTGCCATCAGCGTTTTGGCTAAAGATCACATAAGAAGTATTATTCCACGGGACAAATTCCTGCCAGCTCAGCTGATTAGCTTGATTAGTAGGGCTTGCACTTAAGAATACGGTGGAAGCTGCATCTGTGGTAGCAAAAACTTCATTGGTATTTCCTTCTATGAAGAATTCTACTTTGTAGCTGTAGGCCGTACCTTCTGTATTCAGGTTTTCATCTATATAACAATACTCGAGACTGTCTATCAAATTATCTACCGTAACTTCAAATCCGGTAGGACTAAAAGCATTTTGGCTTGGATTGATACCTTCTGCACGTAATAAGCGGAAGGTATATGGGCCTCGATTAATACTTGTATCCAGGTTTTCAATAATGGGTGGTAAAAAGCAAGTCTCCACTATGCCATCGGTGTTACCAGTCTGGACTACGTCTGCTTTGACCAAGTAAGGAATATCTCTTTTGATTCGAATACAACCCTCCGGAGAAGGTAGACTCTCTACAAAATTGTAAGCAAAATTACCACCTGGTGTGGTCCGAGCGAACTCCGCAACAATCCGATAACAATAGGTTCGGCCCTGTATGATATCCTCATCCAAGTAAAAGTATCTACCATCTCGTTGTTCGACGACACTGAAAGCAGTTAATTTCTCATAACCTCTACCTGCTAATCCAGTGACGCAGCTATCAATCGGGAAGTTATTGGTATTAATCCGCCTCCAAACCGTGAAGCCCTGGAAGTAATTATCTGGGATCATATCACAAGTATAGGGGAGTTCCCAACTTACTTCGATTGCTCCTGGAATGGGTTCCGCAACTACATCCTGAGGAGGAGGACCGACCACTTTTATTCTAATCGTTTTTAGAGTGGCTAATCCAGAGGTATCTCCAAAAAAGTTATCAGTCGCTTTGAAGACAACGCTGTAAAACTGATCTGAAATATGCTCACAATTGGTTTGCCAACGGAATGTCTTGGTATTTGGATCATCTTTGAAAAGATCGTCATCCGGTAACAATTCTGCTGGATCATTCTCAAATTCAAAAGGCCCACCTAAGGCGGTTAATCTAACTTCTTGATTCGTTTCTATAATTGGGGCAGTTGCGGAGACCTCAAATTCAAGTAATTCTCCTGCTACTACACAAATCTCCTCAAAAGGCGTTTCCACCTCTGGCGGCAAATTGTCACATTGCTCTATTAAGATTTGCATGTCTCGTACGATGGTATCCAGAGGGAAGCCATCCCGCCATTCTATGATGATAATCGCTAGGTTGTATTCTCCTTCTCGTTGGGGGGCATCCCAGACAATATCTCCTGTGACGGGATCAATGGTAAGATTGTTTAAAGGACTAGGATTGATGGCATTCGGGAATTGATAATTAGGTACGACCTGACCAACGCCTTGCAAAGGGACAATAAATTGATAAGAAAGACTGTCTCCATCTGCATCAAAAGCGTTTGGGTTGTGTGTAAATGGTTGCCCGACACAGCCTATATCAATGGGCGGTTGTAGCAGTACTGGTGTATCGTTACATCCTTGGAATTGTGGGTTGGGAAAAGTATAGACCGTCTCCAAATGAAAACGGATCATCTCAGAGTTTGGGAAGTTGACATTTAAAATACCTCCATTTCGGTTGGGATCAGTCATCGATACACCATAAGTGCCCCGAGCGGGATAAGTATGTGTCGCAATATAAATATTTCGCTTTGTATCATTTTCTAATCTTTCTCCTTGCGGGAAAGGACCCTCTGTACCAATAATGGGGCCATTTTGTCGATCAATCCGGCTACATGTACCATCTCCCCAGCAGATGGTCAAGGTATCTCGGTCGGCCTGAAAACTAGAGGCTTTAGAGTAGGTGACAATTGTTGCTCGTACGGTTAGACTATTGGTACAGTCACCGACTTGTTCAATTGAAATTTCTCCAGCTCGGTTATGCGTAGCAGAAGCCTGAAAAGCAGTAACGGTAGTTAGAAGGAGCAAGAATAGAATTCTTTTCAGCATAGACTGGACAATGTTTAACCAATAATTGTGTAAGGATTAACTTCAGTTAAGCCACTTAGACACGTTCATTCTTTATATTAACATCAAAAAAGCTAAAAGTGATTTAAAGTATGCCTGATTTTCAAGACATAATTTGTATCAACTTTTATTACAGTGGCGATTAGATGACATTTCTAAAGACATTTTAACCAAAATAAGCATTCTAAGGGAAATAGAATGTATGGTATCTAACAAAACAGTTAAAGTATTAATTTCAGACAAGCTTTCAGGCTATTGCGCCAGTAAGGTGTTTCTATGTCGAAAGTTTTCTGAATTTTTGTGGTATCCAATAAACTAAAATTAGGACGTGGTGATGGAGTAGGGTAGGCTTCACTGAGGATTGGTAAGACTTCACAATTTATTTGACGGAGATCAAAAATAGCTAGGGCAAAATCGTACCAGGAAGTAACACCCGCATTGGCAAAATTGTAGATTCCACTCCATCGATCTCGCTTCCCTTCAGCAATTATAGATAAAATGGCTTGAGCCAAATCTCTGGCGTAGGTAGGCGCACCAATTTGGTCATAGACAACACTAAGTTGGTCTCTTTCGGATCCTAAACGTAGCATCGTTTTGACAAAATTATGTCCAAAACTTGAATAAACCCAGGAAGTTCGTATGATTAGAGTCTCTTTGTGAGCAGCCAAGGCCAATTTTTCTCCAGCTAATTTAGTTTGGGCATATACACCAGCAGCTTGGCATATATCTGTTTCTAATAGTGGCCGGTTGAGCTGGTTGTGGTATACGTAATCAGAAGAAAGATGAAATAGGGGCGCTTGGTAGGTTTTACACACTGTTGCTAAATAGCCAACGGCAGTTTCATTAATCAACTTTGCCATCTCAGGTTCTGATTCAGCCCGATCTACCGCTGTATAGGCAGCACAATTGATACAAACTTGAATGTCATTTTCTTGAAAAAACTGATCAATTGCTTTAGTTTTCGTAATATCTAGAGCCTCTCGATCCGTAAAAATAAAGTTGAAATCTGAGTACTGAGCTGCTAAAAGCTGTAGCTCTTGCCCTACCTGTCCATTAGCTCCGGTAACCAGAATTGAATAAGTCATCATTAATCTGCTTTTGGATGTTGACCAAAAGTAGGAAGTATTTGATCTTTAGGAGAAAGGATAGCCTCTTTTAAGTCAATTTTCCAGTCAATGGCCAGGGTTGGATCATTGAAAATGATTCCACCTTCCGCTGATTTGGCATAAAAATTATCACATTTATAAAAAAATTCTGCTGTATCGCTTAATACCAGATAGCCATGTGCAAAACCTCTGGGTACATATAATTGGCGCTTATTGGCAGCACTCAACTCTATACTGTAATGGTGTCCATAAGTTGGGGACTTGGACCTTAAGTCGACCGCAACATCTAATACACGGCCTTCTAATACACGGACCAATTTAGCCTGTGCATGAACTCCCCTTTGATAATGTAAACCTCTTAGGACGCCGTAGGTCGAACGGGCCTGATTATCTTGTACAAAGCTCGCATGGATACCCGCTTCAGAAAAGATTTTTTGATTAAAAGCTTCAAAGAAATAGCCACGATCATCTTCCCAGACTTTTGGTTCGAAAACCAGGAGATCTGGAATGTTGGTTTCTAAAAAGGGCATGGTTGGATTTATTTTTTTCTAAAGAAAATTCCAATTGGCACACCTGAAAAATCAAAGTGCTCCCGGAGTTGGTTTTCCAAATAACTCCTGTAGCTGTCTTTGATGTATTTAGGATGATTAGAGAAAAAAGCAAAGGCCGGATAATAGGTTGGCAATTGCGTTACATACTTGATCTTGATAAATTTACCCCTATAGGCTGGAGGGCTGTAGCGCTCAATGGCTGGCAAAAGGATTTCATTGAGTTCAGAGGTTTTAATCTTCCGACTTCTATTTTCGTATACTTCTAAAGCAGCGTCAACGGCTTTAAAAATACGTTGTTTATTCAATGCAGAAACAAAGATGATGGGAACATCCGTAAAAGGTGCGATCCGACGTTTTATTTCTTCCTCTGCTTCTTTGGCGGTATTGGTTTCCTTAGCTACCAAATCCCACTTGTTGGCGAGAATAACCAAGCCTTTATTCCGTTTTTGGGCAATGCGAAGAATACTCATGTCCTGTGCCTCTACGCCCGTTTGCGCATCAATCATCAGGATACAGACATCTGCCTCTTCAATGGCTTTGATTGCGCGCATGACCGAATAAAACTCGAGGTCTTCGTGAACTTTTGCCTTTTTACGGATACCTGCGGTATCAACCAGGATAAACTCCTTGTCGTATTTGGTATAGTGAGAATGAATAGAATCCCTCGTCGTACCTGCAATATCTGTAACGATATTTCTTTCTTCCCCTAACAAAGCATTGGTGAAAGAAGACTTTCCGACATTTGGCTGTCCTACGATAGCAAACTTAGGCAGTGGGTTGTCTTCTTCCTCTTCGATCTCTGGTAACTTCTCGGTGGTGGTATCCAGGAGCTCTCCCGTACCACTACCAGTAAGCGAAGAAATGAAAAAAGTATCTTCAAAGCCAAGGCTCCAGAACTCATTGGCTTCATACATTCGTTGATGATTATCCACCTTATTGACAGCCAGCAAAACAGGCTTATCTGATTTACGGAGCATTCGTCCGATTTCTTCATCTAGGTCGGTAATACCCGTAGTAACATCTACCAGAAAGATGATAACCGCTGCCTCCGCAATCGCGATTTCAACTTGAGATCTGATTGCCGCTTCAAATACATCTTCTGAGTTTTTGACAAACCCACCTGTATCTACTACAGTGAAGGTCCGCCCATTCCAAAAGGTGGTACCATATTGCCGATCCCGAGTCACCCCACTGATATCATCAATGATGGCTTGTCGCTCTCCGATCAAACGATTATAAAAAGTAGACTTGCCTACGTTTGGTCTCCCTACAATTGCAACGATATTATTGCTCATTTCCTTCTTTCACTTTTAAAGCATTCAATTACTGAATTGACGAACTGATGAATTGTCGACTTATTCTAAACAGATAATTAATAACAATTCGTCACCTCATCATTTCACCAACTGGTAATAAAGCGCAAAAATAAGGAAAACTATCCAGAACTACCCGAAAGTTTAAACCCTAGTACAGCAAAACGACTATGACTATTGCTTATAAATAGCTTTGCCGGCAAGAATACCGTTGTACACGCCTGCCTCGATCACTTGTTGACCATTGACCCAGGCATGATGAATACCCGTAGACAATTGAGCTGGCTCCACAAAGGTAGCATGATCTTGGATGGCTTCGGGTTGAAAAAGTATTATGTCTGCAAAGTATCCAACTTTTAACTGCCCACGTTTTGGAATACCAAAAATGGCCGCCGTCATACCAGAGGAGCGGTGGATCATAGCTTCGAGCGAAAGTACTTTTTCCTGAAAGACATAATGCTTTATTTTTTTTGAAAAAGAAGCATACTTCCGAGGGTGTGGACTGCCTCCATCTGAGCTGGTCATGACCCAAGCTTGTTGCATGAAGTTTTTAATGTCTGCGTCTTTCATATTAAAAGAAGCAATGGCACTGCCACCTACTTTCAAGATCTCAATTGCCATCGAAATGGGATCCATTTGTCTTAGATTGGCAATGGTTTCAAGCGTTTGCCCGTCGAAGGTACTATCGGCAGCGGCGATGAGTAAAATAGCGCTTGCTCCCCCACGACGGCGCAGGTTTTCGGCCATTTCTTTTTTAATCCTAGGTAATAAGGTCGGATCATCAAAACGCTGGCGATAATCTTCCATGTCTGCAAATACCCATTTGGGAACTAAAGCAGCACTCAGACTGGTACTAGAGGCCTCAAAAGGATATTGATCAGCAGTAACGAGCAGGCCTTCCGCACGAGCTTGATTCACTAAATCAATAACGGCCTGGCTTTGTCCCCACACATCAACCCCG
>CAXIDD010000197.1:0-8603 GCA_964021975.1 uncultured Saprospirales bacterium
ACCGATACTTCATTGCTCTACGACTAAATAGAGCCTCATAGCTACCTGCAAGTTGCTGCATTTGTTCTAATTGTGCTGTCGTGATCGCTTCCGTTTTGATGTCCTGGAGTTCAAATCCTTGACCATCATTCATAGATTTGATAATTCGTTGGCAAGTATTACAGGTAGACAAGTGGTATATTTTTCTCATCTCTTGATTGCAGTTAATATTTTCAAATAGCTTTTAATAAAAAAAGGAACAGTTTTAACACTGTTCCCTCACAAATTGGTATGTTAGATAACCTCTATCTTAACTTGCAGCGTTTGCTGCATTAGCTCTTTTATGATCAGCCAAGAATTTTTCTAGGCCTATATCTGTTAAAGGATGTTTTAATAATCCTAAAATAGCACTTAATGGACAAGTGACCACATCTGCACCTGCTTTGGCTGCATCTACTATATGCTTGGCATTGCGAATAGAAGCCGCCAATATTTCTGTTTCGAAACCTTGAATGGCATAAATCTCTGCAACGTTTTCAATCAATTGCATCCCATCCCAGGTAATATCGTCAATTCGGCCGATAAACGGCGAAAGATAAGTAGCACCTGCTTTGGCTGCTATAATAGCTTGACCTGGAGAGAATACCAAAGTACAATTCGTTCTGATACCTTTATCGGTTAAATAACGAATGGCTTTAATTCCATCTTTGATCATTGGGATTTTCACTACAATGTTAGGGGCTAGTTGTGCTAACTTTTCCCCCTCTTCGATCATTCCTGCAAAATCAGTTGAGATAACCTCTGCACTTACGTCTCCATCTGTAATGTCACAAATCGCACGATAATGATTTAGAACATTTTCTTCTCCTGAGATTCCTTCTTTAGCCATCAAGGATGGGTTGGTAGTGACACCATCAAGAATTCCTAAATCCTTGGCTTCCTTTATGTCTGATAAGCTTGCTGTATCGACAAAAAACTTCATCTAAAAATAGTTTTTGTAAAAATAAAAAAATCATTTACGTTTTATCGCATAATGACAGTACTAATTTAAAAATAAATCATACGTATGGTTTGTTCCATCATACCATTAGATACTTTAAAGAAGTAAATACCTGGGCCATTGAAGTCATTTTTATTAAATTGAAGATGATGTTGTCCTGCAGTATAGAATTTTTCTAATGATTTGATTATCCGACCATTAGCATCAATGATTTGAACCTTTAAGAGACCTGCTTCTGGGTTTTGAAAAGTCAAATTTGTTAGGTCGTTAAAGGGATTTGGGTAGTTTTGTTTGACTTCAAGACCACTGGGAAATTGCGAAGTATTAGAGATTTCGATTAAGCTTAAAGCTACGGCCTGGTCGTCTTGATAGGCTTCGCTACTCGTAATTCTATCATTTAAGGTCAATATTTTAGAAAGTGGTGTATTGACTTTTGCTTTTATTTTCAGCCAAAAACAAGTAGTATCTTGTGCCGATATTTCGAATGGGGCATCACTCTTTATCCAACTAGCTGCAATTAATTGATTGCTGCTATTCCAAGCTAAGTTGTTTTTTTGTAATGCAGCATCCTGTATATCTACCAATTCGGCCATTTTGGGATCTACTCCTAAAGTGAATTGCATTCCCTGTAGCTTAGCTAATTTAGCTTGTATAGGGATGGTGTACTGCCGGCCTGCTTGTAAAGTAGTTTCGAGATAGCTCAGATAAACGACTTCATTGCCATTCCGATTTTCTAGACTGCGCGTGCCTTGAGGATCCGCATTACCACTTACATCTCCAATTTTTACGCCAATAAAATCTACATTAGTTAGACTATCTTGTAGGTTATTCAAACTGATAAACTCTGGGAAAGTAGCTTGCCAAGGATTAGTAAGATTTGGGAAGGTATAATCGGCAGCAATAAAGCGCCAGCTACTATTGTGCTCAAATGCGATGTCGATATTTAATATCAACTTGCGCAATTGAATAATATCTATGGTAGAGATACTTTTAGAGTTGTTTACATCTGCTGCAATAAATTGGTATGGACTCTCCAACAGTTCTTGTCCGAGGATGTGTTTTTGAATCAGAATAATATCGAGAGTTGATATACCATTATGAAAACCACTGTTTAAGGAAGGGAAAACCGTATAATCTCCATATGGTTCTACGCCTTCAAAAGCATAGTAACCCGCTTCATCAGTGAGGTAAAGCATTTGCCCACTTCCACTCAATTGTACATCTACATTTTGTACCATGTCTGCATTTTCAGTCCGTACAATACCGGCAATTAAACCATTTGCCGCGGTACAAACCGCTTGAAGGTCCCGAACACTTATGATCGTTTGACAGAAGTCATGTTGATCGTATTCATCCCAAGCATGGATTTCAACAATTAAATCTTCATCTACATCATTACAATCAACTTTCAAGTTACGTTGGCTTCTGACAACAGGATCGTCCAATCTATTGATTGAGTAATCCTTGACAATAAGCTGGCCATCTGCATTTTGATCAGGACCTTGACCACTACAGTCATATACATCGCTAAGGACTAAGTCCTGTGCCCAAATGGTATTGGCATCATTGCCTTCTACCTCATTCATCAATTCCACTATTCTGCCCGACTCACAAATAGGTTTTGGGCCATTGCAATCTCTTACCGTAAAGGAAAATAGTTGTTGTACAAGGTTGCCACAATTGTCATTCGCATTAATGATTAATTGATGATCTCCTAAGGGAAAAAATGCTGTAAATAGGGTGTCTCTTAAGAACTCCGTGTAGTCCAATAAATTAGAGCCATCTTTATTGGGATCGTATTGAACAGAAATTTCAATTGAACCAGAGCCAGCACACTGATCCTCTCCTTTAAAAATAAACTGAACCTCTGTTTCACAGTTTTCATTCAAATCACTACAAATAAATGATGATCCTGAAATATCTAAAACAGGAAAGACATTATCTAGAATTGATAAATGTTGAGTATACTGCCAATAACCGTAAGAACCATAACGCTGAGTTGTATTGCTGGTTTGAACAGGCTCATTAAAATTTTCCATAATATTGGCTCCCCAAACATTTGGCAAACTTTGATCACCACAGATTATTGGCGCTTCAAAATAGCTAGCTGTTTCTGGTGTGCCAGGACCGGAAATTACTTTCCACCAATAAGCTTCTTGAATGTTGCTGGTTTCAGGATTATCTGGGAAAGTATTATTCGGATTTGGATCGGCATCATAATAGACGGTATCGGGAATCGCATCATTGAAATTTCGACGGACAATAACATAAAGATCTTGATCACCAGGAATATTGTTCCCATCTGGAAACTCAGGATTGATGTTGTATTGATCCGAACAGGAGGTTCCATTCCAAGTGTCCCAGTCCCTTGAAACTACTACCGGTGCACTACTACCATCATATTCACACCAATTAATGACCTGATAGGTTCGAAATATTTTAAAGCAGGCTTCAGGCGTTTGTGGGGCATAGAAATATTCATCTTGGTAGCCGATTGCTAATAAATCACAATTCTGTTGCACCACTTCCAATTGGCCTGAATCTACCACACCGGCAGAACAGTTTGCAGTAATATCCTTTGGAAATTTTATCCAATAATCATAGCGCTCTTTAATCAAAATAGTTTGAGTGAGGCTTTCCAGGATGGTGGACACTCCGTTTGAATTGGTTTTTAAACGAATGGTCCTGATAATTTCACCGAATCCACACTGGTCCCGATTAGAAGTAATTTGCTCTTCTAAAAAGCTTCTCCCACAGCCGTCATTCTCAATACTTGCTGTTCCCAACCGGTCTCGAATCCTTAGGAGTTGAGCTCTATTGGCTTCTAAGGTATAAATACCATCCGCTAAATCTAATAAGACCGGATCACTACAATCTAAGGCAACATCTGCTAAGCTTGAAAGCGTCGGAGTATTTGAATCGATTACTTCGACAACACTTGAACAGAAGCTGGTATTTGGAATATCTTGGCCTGTTAATGGGTGGATTGCTTGATCTGCAAGCCTTAACTGGACTAGAATGCTTTGGTCTAGATCACAACAAGAAACAGGCAAATCAATTGACCATGGTGTATACCAAGTGCCCGCTTCCAAGGTCCAGTTGTATTCCTCAGGATCTTGTATTTGATTATTGTTTAAATCTATAAAGTCACGCTCATCAATGTCGCCATCACCATTCGAATCATAACCAGCCTGAATCCAAAAATCTATACAAGCTACTAAATCATTAACTGGTCTTCGAATCAATTGAAGCCCAAGCGCACAATTATCAAAACTACCGTTATCTATATCTTCTATTCCAATCTGAGTACTAGGTTTTCCTGCAATTAACGAGTTGTAATCTAAAGCAATAGTTTGTGCTGGAATACATTTGGCATTTGGTGTAACCTTATCTTGTACTATGAAAAATAAAATAGCACTGCTGGCATTGCCACAATCATCGGTCGCCTCAATTACTAAACTATGGAGCCCCGGAGGAATATTGATAATGGAAGTTGGATTAGTGCCAGGTGGAGGATTAAAGTCACTAAAACGCCAAGAATTGGCTGCAAGATTATTATCATAGCTATAAAGCGCAAAATTGAGCTGAAGACTTGAACAGTCCTCAAGGTAAAAATTAAACTGGGTTTGTAAGGAAGGGATGTCGGTTAGAAACCCACTCATACAATTCATCGGTCCAGTTGACATTTCTGTAATCAGTCCGGCTTGACTTAAATGATCAATTGAATCTTGGAGAACAAAGTTATTCAGACCATTCAGGATATTGGTCCCATCTAAAGTTTGCGCATTGCCAAAGAATGCTGGACCGGAGAAATCACCTATTTCTATTTGAAAGGAATCTACGGTAGTATTGGTCCCGGTACACCAATCGAAAACGTTAATATAACGAACCCAACTGCGGGCATTACCACTACAGTTGTCAGATTGAATCGTTTCTGTCCGGACTTCTAAATTACAATCTAATTGATTGACGTACAGCGTATCTCCAAAAGTATCAATCCAATAAGGGTAAGAAACAGGCACCGTAATGGTATCTGGGCTACATGTCGAAAAACGTTGATCCTCTACGGGGACTAATTCTTGAAAGTCCGGGCGATAAAGATCAAAATATTGGGTGGCTTGGCTAATCAAATCATTACAATCCGAAGCAGACCAGATTCGGGTTATTCTGGCAAAATAGGGGAGGCTATCACAAGCAAAGAAATCAACCTGATCAAAAAACTTACGAGTCAATTCACAGTTACAACTGCTACAGTTTTCTTGAAAAACGATCTCTCCTAGGTAATAAGGGTTAGCAAGACCATTAATGGTAGGTTCTATGGTCAATGGATTATTTAAGATTTTATCAATCTGTGCACACTCCAAAGTTGTAAAGGTAGTGATGGTATCTACTGGAACCGGGGCAATGGTATCTTGTAGTTCGATAACTCCCCAGCAGATAATGACGTTGCGTTCATTGGTAATACTATAATTATAGGTGCCGGGGCATTCTACAATCTCTCGATTACTTGGATTACTGTCAAAAACAAATACTTTTAAATTTTCTAAGGCAGGACCGCCTGTTAGGAATTCATTGGGGTCTAATATATATTGGCAAGAACCATCCACTTTTACTTTGGCATCTCCAATACAGCTGTAATCACTAGACGCTTGGCCTAGTAGCAGATAGGGGGAAAAATACAGCAAGATGCATAACAATCTGCTGTGAGTGATGATAGCCGACCTCATGATTTGCGTTTGCACAAAATATAACCACTACAAGTGGCAATTTATTACTGCCTCAGCTTAACATTTTTGCAAGCTATTGGCTTTTTTCACGCGCTCAATAATAAAAAGTAAGTCTTAATTTTCTTCTGAAAGATCAACAAATGAATCATTCAGCTTGGTTTCTATTTCAAATATACAGACAAATCGGTGGATTACCGATAAATCAATGGATTATTTCGCTTTCTGTTTACTATCGTCCGGATACTCGATTCGAACGTGGTGGATAGATTTAATAACTTTTTGAAAAACAGTCTTAACTTGTTCCAGTTCCTGAAAAGTCATTGTAGATTGATCTAACTGTCCATGTTGAATCTTTCCAGCAATTATTTTATTGATGAGGTCATTAATCTTTTCTGCACTTGGCGATTTAAGACTTTTACAGGCCGCTTCTACGGAATCTGCAATCATTAAAATGGTTTCTTCTTTACTGGTAGGTTTTGGGCCTGGATAGCGAAATATTTGCTCATCTATAGATTCATTGGGGTGTTCTTTGAGATAATTTTGGTAAAAATACTCGGTTCTTGTAGTACCATGGTGTGTTTGGATAAAGGTGATGAGTACTTTGGGTAGCCGTGCTTTTTTTGCCATTTCAACTCCAGCTACCACATGATCGATGATTATTTTAGCACTATCCAGGTAAGAAATATCATTATGTGGGTTGTGGCCGGATTGGTTTTCAATATAATATTCTGGTGATTTAGTTTTCCCGATATCATGGTAGAGTGCTGCTACTTTTACCAAAAGTGCATTGGCCCCTATTTCTTGCGCTGCCGCTTCAGACAAATTAGCGACTTGTAAAGAATGTTGCCAGGTACCCGGTGCTTCGGTGGCTATTTTCCTTAGTAAAGGCCGATTAACATCTGATAGTTCTATTAAAGAAATAGAGGAGGTAAACCCAAAAAATCGCTCCAGCAAAGGCACCAAAGGATAGGCCAATAAAGTCAGGAAAACGTTGAGTACCAACCAAGTAAAAGCTGAATAATCAATTTCTGACAGCTGACCTTCCTGGATAAGAGAAAGACTGAAATCACCGATGGCATCAGCGAGGAATATAAAAAATATGGAATAGAAAAAGCGATTCCAGTTTCGGGTGTCCACTGAAGTCAATAGCACCACGATTCCCGCTAAAATTTGCAAGAAAGTGAATTCATATCCTTGGGTGGATAGAAAACTAGCGATCAATACCACAATAATATGTGTAAATAAAGCCAATCTGGCATTATAAAATGTTTTGATTACAATCGGAATGATACAGAAAGGAATCAAATACACATTTAGAATATCGGTAGCTTCAACAGCGGTGACTACATAGCTGTAGAGCGGAAGCCACATGAAAATGAAGATCAATTTGAGGGTGTTATTGAATATTTCTGGCGCAAAATTGATGAGGTATAAAACAAAAACAATAATGATTAAGCTGGTAAGTACAAAATATCCAACAAAAACTAAGAGCCTGGAGCGATTGGCCATCATGTTCTTTTCGTATTGACCACGCAAAGAAGTTAGTTTTTGATAGGTCTCTTCGTTAATATTTCCACCTCTTGTGATGAGTAAGGCGCCTTTTTCAACCATGCCTTGAGTTGGGGAAATACCCGCCGCAATATCTTGTTGGACACTCTGGCTAAGGCTGTCATTAAAAATTACATTTGGTACGATGTGTTTCTGTAAAAGCGGGAGTAAAAAATCTGAATCAGGTAAAGTACTTTGAGAAAGGGTATCATTTAATTGAGCCAGTAAGTTATCGCGAAGGAAAAAGGAACTGATTTTTCTCGGTTCCAGGTTGTTTTGTTTCATTAAATTAATAACAAAATCTTGACCTTTTGCCTGGTGCTCTTCGGCTATTTTAATTATTCCGGTTTGATAGTAACCATTCAGTAAATCCTGTCCCAATTTTTGATAACGAGCTGCTCTTCTTTTTACATCCTTAAACTGGTTGGGATCAACATTTGTAGATAGTTGTTGATCAAAATCATCCTCAAAAGCACTTAATGAATTGTCGACTTGCGCTATCTCCCATTTATAATAGGGATGATAATTAGTCATGGCGTTGGCCAATTCCGAATCAATCTGAGCCTGAGGTTTATTGATGGCAAAATCAAAAGGAGCCGTAAGATCCTCGTAGCGCCAACTTTGGTCTTTTTCAAACTCATATTGAAATTGGACATTGGTTGGAAACAAAAGACTAATAAATCCAATAACAGCCAGGATCAGTATATACCTGAAAAACTTTGGAACGCCCTCTAATGCTGTTTTTAACTTACTCATGGCTGTAAATATAACACTTACAGAAGAACAACTTAATTTTTTCTATTTGGGAGTTCTTGGATTCCATACAACTTCTGCTACTCCTAAATTTTTGCCCAACTGTCTAGACAAAACGAATAAATAATCAGATAAGCGATTCAGATATCTAATAATAATATCATCCACTTGTTCTAGCTGGGCTAAAGAAACTACCCTGCGTTCTGCTCTTCTGCAAACACAACGCGCTAGGTGACAGTAAGATACAGTAGGATGCCCACCAGGAAGAATAAAGTTTTTTAATGCTGGAAGTTCTTTATTCATTTCATCCATGGCTTGCTCCAAAGCAGTAATATCAGATTCAAAGATATCTGGCGTAGTTAATTTTTTTTCAGGATCGCTGGCTAAGTTAGAACCGATGGTAAATAGCCGATCTTGAATGTTCTTTAGCAGTAATCGAAGGTCTTCCGTTTGAATACTATCTCGAATTAAGCCAAGGTAGGAATTGAGTTCATCAACGGTTCCGTAAGACTCAATACGGACATGGTCTTTTGCTAATCTTTTACCGCCAAAAATGGAGGTTTCTCCTTTATCGCCGGTTTTGGTATATATTTTCA
>CAXIDD010000198.1:0-8513 GCA_964021975.1 uncultured Saprospirales bacterium
GCTGCTAACCCACAGAGTAACATTCAGTCTGCGGTACAAGCACCAACCGTTCCAACTGGACCAACTACGGTTATGTCTTTTTCAGAAGATCGTTTCAATTTCGGTACAGTTACGGAAGGAGAGAAAGTATCTCACACTTACACGTTTACAAACACAGGTGATGAGCCTTTAATCTTGAGTAATGCAAGAGGTTCTTGTGGATGTACTGTACCAAAATGGCCAAGACAACCAATTCAGCCAGGAGAGTCTAGTGATATTGTAGTTGAATTCAACACAAAAAATAAGCCAGGACCACGTAGCCAAAAAGTTACTATTACTGCAAATACCAATCCACCAGAAAGTTTCATTTACTTGGATGGTCAAGTTGAAAAAGGAGCTACAGAACCAAACGTACAAGTTAATTAATAACTATTTTCATAGTTTTTAAGACTCGTACAACAAAAAGAGTCGATGGAATAAACTTTTTCCATCGACTCTTTTTTAATACTATAAAATATTAAGTAAGAGCGCAAAAATAATGATCACAACTTATTAATTAATTTGCTCTTCTACTTAAGGTTTAAGGTCAATACTTTTGGAATAAAGGTTATCTATGAAGAATTACTTATCGTTGATTAAATTCAGTCATACCATCTTTGCTTTACCTTTTGCCTTGTTGGGCTTCTTTTTGGCTACGCTTCACTTTAAAGAACCCTTAAGCTGGACGCTCTTTGGCTTAGTCATTCTTTGTATGGTTTTTGCCCGAAGTGCGGCTATGGCTTTTAATAGATACCTTGACAGAGATATTGATGAACAAAACCCCAGGACAAAAGTACGTGAGATACCAGCAGGTGTTATATCTCCTCGTGCAGCATTGGTATTTGTAGTGATCAGTAGCCTGCTATTTGTAGCAACAACCTATTTTATCAATTGGATTTGTTTTGTTTTATCGCCTGTAGCTTTATTAGTGGTCTTAGGGTATAGCTATACCAAGCGTTTTACCTTTTTGTGTCACTTCGTATTGGGTCTGGGACTTTCTTTAGCGCCAATAGGAGCTTATCTGGCAGTTGGTGGTACATTTCACTTGATTCCAGTTTTGTATTCTGCTGCCGTCTTATTTTGGGTCGCAGGATTTGATATTATTTATGCTTTACAAGATGAAGCCTTTGATAAATCTCTTAATTTAAATTCAGTTCCTGTTAAATTAGGGAAGAAGAATGCGCTACGTTTATCGAATGTTTTGCATTTATTTTGTGCCGCTTTTATATTAATTGCCGCCTTGTTCTTACAGCAAGATTATGAAGCATTTTCTTGGTTACTTTGGCTAGCCAGTGCTATTTTTATTGCCCTCTTAATTTATCAACACACTTTAGTTAGACCTGAAGATCTTAGCAAAGTGAACTTAGCTTTCTTTACGACAAATGGGATTGCTAGCTTACTTTTTGGTAGCCTAGTAATTTTGGATATGTTTTTTATTTAGAAACTATTTTACCACTTACTTAATGTAAAAGCTTAAGGAACCAAGCGTTCCAAAATCTGCGAAGTAAGCACCTGTTTCAAAAGGGAATAAACGGCCTAAAGATCCGGTAATGAGTACATGATTAGGTTCTACTTTCAGACCCATTTCTACCCGCTGGTTAATTAAAAAAAGGAGGGCTTCCCATTGGTCTCCCATTGCATCGGAGCTTTTAGCTTCTCCAAGTAATACATCATCTGCTGAAAGCGCAAATGTCAAGCCATTTAAATCCTCTATTTGCATAAGTGGGGTACCTTCTCCAATTATAAAGGACTTAGAAGCAGCATTATGGGTAATAAAAGTTGCGAGTTTCACCTGATCAATACTGGGAAAACCAATATCGGGTAATTCAATTACCGGATAGACTGTTGCTATTTTGTCTTTTAAGGCAGCAACATCGGGAATAAACTCTTCGATGGTAGTGTTGGTATAAAAACCGAGTTCAAGCTCGACAAAGGGTAGAGTATAGGCTGCACTTAAAATGGTGTCACCATCTGCGCGCCATCCTGACTTATATAGAAAACCAGCAGCGGGATGATCTGTTTCAAGTAGAGCTTGTGAACCGGCAGAGGTTAGTGCTGCTTTATAACCTGCCAGATCTTTTAATCCATGTGCTTGAAGAAATACTTCCTTTTGAATGGTATAGCAATCTGCTTCACTTAATTGCGGATAGGTGGCAGCTACATCTAATGGTGTCGCAACATTTTGAGGCTGAACTAAAGCTGCCACAACTTCATCCGTAATTACGGTTTGAGGTTCTGTTTTACAAGCAAAGTTAAAACTAAAAAGTAAAGACAGAATTAGAAATTGCTTCAAGGACATGGTTTTAAATATTTAGACAGAAATCTTTAGATTATCAATCAATTTTCAATAAACGAAAGGTGTATTCCCCTCTACGGTCGTAAGTTACTAATCGTAAACGATTGCGATTGAGTGCTTTCACCTCTCCAATGTAGGAAAAACTTTCAAACCCTCGATTATCATAGAAATACATATCTAAGAAAAATTCGGTGTCGTCGTCCCCAGCTCTATCCCTTTGGGCAAAAACTTCCCATTCCCCAAAGTATAGGAAACGTTCACTGGAATCATCGTAACTCGCCTCAAAATTAGGATAAAATTCAATGATATCACCAGCAAATTCATCAAAAACATTATCTCTGAAAATGGCATTATTGCCTTTATAGAAAGCGCGGTCAAATACCCAACGGCCTACTAGGCGATCTTCTCGCCTTTCAATACGATCATTTAAAGAACAACTGATTGATACAGTACTCAATAAAAATAAGATGATTATTTGCTTATACATAGTCGAATGTTTTGGTGATCAATAAATGGTATGGTTATTATTTAATACTTACTACTAAGATGTAAGTAAAATAGACATACCCTCATCTCCGTTTTAACCAATGCACCTTATTATTACAACCTTAACCAATGTTAAAAATAGATCAAGAGAAATGTTAACGTTAAAAAGCAGTTAAAAAAATGGGATGTATTCTGACTATGTAAACAATTTTTATTTTTTGACTTCCCAGGTCAAGAAATTGAAGTCTTCTTCTGATTTGATTTCAGTTGCTTTATGTAAGTCGCGGTCAAAAGGGCGAAGTAGATTATTCCCACAGATGTCTTCAAGATAAGTATCAATTCTAAGCTGATAAACCCCAGATTTCCAGCTGTTTAAAGGGATTATCTTAAGTAATTCCTCATTAGCACCTAATTGAAACTGACAGGGTATGACTTCATTTTTTACATTAAGTACTTGTATCATCCGTTGCAAAAGTGCTGCATCCATGGGTTGGAGAAAGTTGATAAGCAGAGCATCGGAGGTACCTGCTTTTGGAATATTTAATTTCCAATCATCCGGATTGACTTTTTGACGATCTGCTTGAATAACCCTAAAGCTTTTTTGATATTTCTTATTTAAAGGCAACCCTTGTTGGTTTTTCCAGCCAGGCTTAATGACTAATTCATATGTTTGTCGTTGCTGAAGAACCGGACCCAATAGCTGATTAGGACCGAGGTCCCTTTTGATTCGTCCCGGATCTAGCCAAAGAGTAAGTCTAGTAAAATCATCATTCCATAATTCAGGGGATAAAGCAACAAATGGAGCATCCAAAGTATCTCCCCGCTGATCAATTAAAGCAATTTGGGCATAACTATTCCCCGCTTGCATAGGAACTGAAAAATGTAGGTAAAATTTAAGAAGGTTGGATGGTAATTGATTACTAGAAGGGAAAATATCAAGCAGTACAGGGGCAGATTCAACTGGTAATTCCGTTTTAAAACTGTAGCTGAGTTCAGGGTTAATTTTTAAAGTAAAGGTCCGGCCTCCTTCCAAAGAAAAGTGGGGGTAGAAGGATAAATAAGTATCTGAGACCTTAAAGCGACCTAGAATTGGGGGCTGCCTCTTGCTAATATTATCCATGACACCAGTAAAGATGGCTACTTGTTCGAGATTTAAGTCACTCAAACTTTCTAAAGGAATGGAAAGTTGGGTAATGCGCCCTTTGTCAAATTCAAGAATCGGCTGAATAACAGATTGGGCAGAAATAATAACACTTAGTAGTAGACTACCACTAAGCGTTATTATGCATCTAAGGAATCGATCCAACATTATAAACGATTGCTTTTAGTCGCGTACAAGTTAAGTTCACCCGCTGCATTTCTTTGCAATAAAACGATGTTTTCGTTATCGTATTTATCCATTTGCAATACATTGACAATTGGTAAATTGATGAAATCAACTCCAGCAGTTGCGGAAGACTCTTCAACTGGCTCAGTTAAGTAATCTTTGTATTGTTCTATTTTGTTAGGGTCAATTTTCATCAAAGCTCTACTCGTGTTGGCCATTAGCAAATAGGGCTTACCATCTTTTTCGTAAGAAATAATATCTAACGGCGTATTTCTATTTCCTAATTCAGCAACTGTTTTCCCTTTTAAATGTGCACCAGGTTTCATTTGGTCAATTGGGAAAATAACTAATGGTGTACAAGTATAACTCGCAACAATATGTGTTTTTCCACTCAACTCATAGGGCATGAATGTTTTGATTGGTGCATAAGTCTCATAGCGACCATGTGCGGCATGATATATTTCTATACTACTCAGTAAGGCATCTTTTTTAAATGGAAAATCCAGCTTGGTTAAGGCAGAACTGAATTCTTCATTGGACAATCCACTGACTAAGACTTGTCCGTCGTGGTAAGAAAGGTCTGAAATAGCCCAACGACGTAAAGAGCGCCCCCGACGATCTTTAGCATCTGCAGCAACGGCCTGATTTAAGGTGGTTTTACTATGAGAAACGGACTTTAAATCAACTAGCATAAATTGATCTTCCTGCATCTTAAGTAGTACAGGGCTGGCGTCTCTAAGTTGTACGGCAAAATAAATGGCTTTTGAAATTGGGTTGATGGCCATATCTTGAATGGTCATACCATCAACTTCTGTCCCTAGCATAGATGCGAGATAAGTATCTACATTCTTGAAGTTCAATTTATCCGGGGTAGCTTTTTCTTGTGTATCTTTTGTGTCTATGGCAACAATAGTTGCACTTTTAGAATCGCCGACAAATAGGATGCCATCTGACCCAAAAGCCAAAGCACTAATGGATTGAATTCCTGGATCGCCAGTTGTGAATCCCGGAAGCTCATCTGAAGCTACAAGCTGGAAAGAGAATACGCTTAAAAGGAGCAATAGTAAACTGATTTTTTGCATTTTTTTAGGATTGGTGAATTAAGGAAATGAAAGAACAATAATTACTCAAACTTAAACGCCCTTAAACGGTATTGTTTAAGGGCGTTTGCAATGCTAACAAATATAAGCCAGACTAGTTCAGAACACCCTCAACTTCTAATTCCATCGCTACCATTTCTTCCACTACGGAGAAAGAATCTGTCAATTGTTTGAAGGAATCAATGACATAATATTCTTCTTGTACCACATCAATTCGAAAATCGTGCTCGAAAATTTTAGCAACATTATATGGATGCTTTATGGATTGACTACTTAAAGCATGGAGGGTTTCATTTTTAGAGGAAATAATACCAGCACCATAAATTTTTAATCCATCCTCATTTTGAATTAAACCAAACTCGATGGTAAACCAATACAAACGCTGGAGTTTGGTAATAATATCTGGGTATTCTACGTATTGTAGTGCCAATTGACCAAATTTATGGAAAAACTCCGTGTAATCTGGATTACTCAATAGGGGAGTATGGGCAAATACATCGTGGAACATATCAGGTTCTTCCAAATAATCTAATTCATCCATTGAACGCAGCCAACAAGTAGCCGTGAACTCCCGATTAGATAAATGCTGAAAAAATTCCTTGGCAGGGCTGAGGTTTTCAACGGTCACTAAAGACCAGCCGGTGGTATCGGCTAAAGTTTGGTTTACTTTTTGAAAATTCGGAATTTCTTTAGCATTAAAATTTACAATCTTTAAGGCTTCTAAAAACTCTTCGGATACACGGCCATCTAAATGCTTCATCTGACGTTCAAAAAGAAGATTCCATACCTTAAAGTCTTCTTCAGTGTAGTTACTGTAAATCTGTTTTTTTGGTTTTATTTTCATGTGCTATTCGATTAGGTAATGGTTGAATTGGAAGTGCATAGATTGGTTAATTCCTGCAAGTCCACCAGTATGTTTACAAATATACATTTTTACGAACAAACGTTCGTATGTTTTTTGTAAATTTTTTAATCAAAAAGGTAGGGTAGATTAGATAATCTTCGCAAAGCTTGTATACTTTATTATTGCCCCTTTACTTATCTTTGCCAAATGAAGAAAATCATATTGAAATCAAAAAGAGACGCTTCTGTACGTAGAAGGCATCCCTGGATATTTTCTGGTGGGGTAAAAGAAGCCTTGGGAGGACCCGTGAATGGAGATTTAGTTGAGGTATTTAATAATAAACATGAATTTTTGGCAAGTGGACATTACCAGCGGGGTAGTATCATGGTTCGGATCATTAGTTTTGAAGAAGAGACAATTGATGATTCTTTTTGGGTAAGGAGACTTAAAAATGCACTAGATTATCGTCAGACAGCGGGAATAATAGATGTAGAGCATACCAATTGTTTTCGTTTGATTCACGCAGAAGGAGATGGATTACCGGGGTTGATTATTGATATTTATGGAGATACGGCCGTGGTCCAATGTCACAGTATCGGTATGTATCAATCTCTTAGTGGAATTGCACAAGCTATTGAGCAAACTTTAGGAGATCGCATCCAACATATTTACAATAAAAGCAAGGAAACTCTTTTTGGAGATGCTCAAAAGAAAATAGACAATTCTTTTTTGAAAGGTACTGCTACTGAAGGGAGTATTCAAGAGCATGACTTACAATTTTTGGTCAACTGGGAAGAAGGCCAAAAGACTGGGTTCTTCTTAGATCAAAGAGATAATAGGGCCTTGCTGAAGACATTTGCAGCCGATAAAAAAATACTTAATGCTTTTTGTTATACCGGTGGTTTTTCAGTTTACGGTTTAGCGGGTGGAGCAAAACAAGTGGACTCAGTTGATATTTCCGCCAAAGCAATGGAACTAACGGATAAAAATGTGGCTCTAAACGGTTTTGGACCAAAGCATAGGAGTTTTACAGCAGATGTCATGCAGTTTTTGAAAGATGCGGATGAAGATTACGATATTATGGTTGTAGACCCGCCAGCTTTTGCAAAAAGTCTCAAAAAACGTCATAACGCAGTGCAAGGCTACAAACGACTCAATGCTTTAGCGATGCAAAAAATAAAGTCAGGTGGTATCTTATTTACTTTTTCCTGTTCGCAAGTAGTGAGCGCCCAATTGTTTCAAGATACGATGGTTGCTGCAGCCTTGGAAGCTGGTCGACAAGTCCGGATTATGCATCGCTTAAGTCAACCAAGTGACCACCCAGTGAGTCTGTTTCATCCAGAAGGGAGTTATTTAAAAGGCTTGGTTTTGCAGGTTTTATAATCATTATTAAGCGCCTAAAGTCTAATTAATAGACAAAAATAATGCTTCATTAATTAAATTAACCAAACTTAATTTGCTTAATTACCAATTGTCCGTATTTTACTAGCGTACAAAAAACAAAACTCAAGCAATGAAGCGTAGAGAATTTATGACTAATGCAAGCCTAGCTGGTGGAGCTATTCTAGCCGGACCACTTGCAGGAAATGCCCAAGCAACTAATAAAATGAAAACAGCACCTTCCTTTAAAATGAAGTATGCTCCTCATATAGGAATGTTTAAAAATTTAGCTGGAAATGATCCAATAGACCAACTGAATTTCATGGCAGATCAAGGGTTTCTGGCCTTTGAAGACAATAACATGAAAAAGAGAGAGGTCGCACTTCAAGAAAAAATGGCTAAAACAATGGCCGACCGTGGTCTAGAAATGGGAGTTTTTGTGGCACATAAGATTTATTGGAAAGAACCCAACCTTGCGAGTGGAAAAGAAGAATGGAGGACAGAATTTTTAGCTAATATCAAAGAATCTGTAGAAGTAGCAAAGCGAGTAAATGCCAGGTGGATGACGGTTGTTCCAGGACATGTGGATTTACGTAAAGACATGGGATACCAAACCGTAAATGTCATTGAAAGTTTAAAGCGTGCTAGTGAAATATTAGAGCCGCACAATATAACGATGGTTTTAGAACCTCTGAACTTCAGAAATCATCCTGGTTTGTTTCTAACCAAAGCTGCACAAGCGTACAATATCTGTAAAGCAGTTGGTAGCCCTTCCTGTAAAATTCTTTTTGATATTTATCACCAACAGATACAAGAAGGTAATTTGATTCCAAATATTGACAGTACTTGGGAGGAAATTGCTTATTTCCAAATAGGGGATAACCCAGGACGGAATGAGCCTACTACCGGTGAAATCAACTATAAGAATATTTTCAGGCACATTCATAACAAAGGCTATACCGGTATCATGGGTATGGAACATGGTAATTCTATGAAAGATAAAGCGGGAGACCAAGCCGTTATTGATGCCTACCGAGAGTCAGACGATTTCTAAAGTTCAGA
>CAXIDD010000199.1:0-8476 GCA_964021975.1 uncultured Saprospirales bacterium
TCCGCTTAAATGCAGGTACTGGCTTTAGAGTTGTCAATCTTTTTACAGAAGATCATGCGGCGCTGACCGGTGCCAGAGAAGTAGTCATTTCGGAGGAATTAAACCCTGAACAATCTTACAACATCAATGCCAACTACATCAAAAAAATGTACGTGGATAATGGTGCTTCCGGGAGCTTCGAGTTCTCTTCCTGGTATACCTATTTCACCAATGTCATCTTCCCGGATTATGATTCGAACCCTAACCAAATTATCTACGATAACTTAGATGGTTCTGCAGTTACCAAAGGGGTGAGTATCAACGCTGATATGACGCTTCCCAATGGCTTTTCTTTCTTAGTAGGTGCTTCTCTCATGGATGTCTCTACGGAAGAAGAAGGGGTACGGGAAAGACAAATCTTAACGGAACGGTTCACGGGTACCTGGACCATTTCTTATCAATTCCTAAACAATAAACTAGCGGTAGATTATACAGGAAATGTATATGGACCTATGCGGCTACCTTTATTAGGTGAGCTAGATCAGCGTCCGGCGGATTCCCCTTGGTGGAGTATCCAAAATATCCAGTTGACCTACCGTGGTTTCAAAAATGTAGAGCTGTACGGCGGTGTAAAAAATCTATTAAACTGGACGCCTTGGAAGAATCAAAGCGAGCCCATCATCGCCCGTAGTTTTGATCCTTTTGATAGGGGAGTGGAGTTCGGAGCAGATGGTCAGGTATTGCCTACCCCCAGCAATCCTAATGCCTTGACTTTTGATCCTTCCTATATGTTTGCGCCCAATCAAGGGATCCGGGGCTTCTTTGGGATTCGGTATCAGATTCGGTAAGGTTGTTCCTGCGAGATAAACCCAAAACTGAATTTTGCGACTTGCAAAATTAACTTCTAGAAGTACTTATGCAAAAAGTAGATTACTATAACAAGGAGAAAAGAGGGCCGAAGGCACGAAGAAGTGTCCCTTTAAAGGGACCGTCTGCTGACATTGAGCGTAGCGAAATCGTCAGTAGGCGAGGGATGAAAAACCTTGAGTGTTACTTCCCCATTCGTGCTTTTCATCCCCAGCCCTTTGGGCTTGCCCCTTCAAAGGGGCACTGTCTTGCGCCTTCGGCTCTCTTTATATTGTATAGTAAAAACACCGGAATCTTCTTGATATACATCATCGCATTACTTCTTGGCACTTTAAGCAGTTGCCGCACCACAAAACCACCGACAACATCACCCGCAGCGTCTCTACAACACCACACCTTCGCCCAACTAGACAGCCTAATGGCCATCGAGCAAAGGCCCGTAGCCGTTTTCCTACACGCAGATTGGTGTCGCTTCTGTAAAAACATGGAGCAAACGACCTTCAAAAATAAGGAGGTAATTGATTTGTTAAACAATAAGTTTTATTTCGTTTCCTTTAATGGGGAGCAAAAAGAACGCGTATATTTTAATCAACAAATCTTTGATTATGAGCCGACTGGTAGGGATACAGGGACACATGACTTAGCCAAAGCCCTGGGGGCGATTGATGGCGTTTTGACCTACCCAGGCTTTGTTGTTTTAAATGCTAAATATGAAATCACCTTTCAGTATAATGCTTTTTTGAGTGCGCAAGATTTGCGAGTTATTTTGGGTACGGTAGGGGAGTGAGCTGGGGATTTGGTAGAGTGTTTGTGCTTATTTTAATTGGTGTAGCAGGATTAAAGGATTTTCAGAATTATTATAGTCCGTAGATTTGTTTTCATGCAAACATAACATCCAACAAAATGTTGGGCATTTTAAATCTATTATAACGTTAAAGGAATAGATTTATTTGGTTTAATTTTGATTAGAATGATGCCTTATTCATAGTAATAAAGCTAAAAAGAACTATGATATTTTGAGTCTTATAATGACAGAATCGCAAGGCCATAGAGTTTATTAAATTTTAAAAGCCCTTCAAATTCAGTAAATTCTGAGCCACAGTATCACAGTATAAAGAAGATTTCTTATCAATTATTCAAGAGCTTAAACAAAGCGGCTAGACCGTCCTACACAGCATAACCAGCGGCAAAGGGCGTAAATTTGTTCTTTATTTATTTCCTATAATTTATATTATGTTAAGTAAAAGGAGAAAAACGTGACTTATATCACACAATAGTCTATTTCTATCCCCTATCTTTGTATAAGTGCCTAATTTATGAGGTACTGAATACGTTTGGAAAAAAGAATAAGGATCCTGGTCTAATGTCTTTGATTCATTTGTACAACTCAACAATTCAAAACCTTACCAACTCAACAATCGACAAATATGAATACAGGAATCGTCACCGTAGTCGTTATCGCAGCTTTTATTTTTTTAAGAATTCGCAACAGTAAAGGTGGTGGAAAATTTCAAAATATTGATGCCCCTACCCTACGCGAGATGCAAAAAAACGGAAAGATTGAATTGATTGATGTCCGTACACCCAATGAGACTGCTGCTGGTAAAATAAAAGGCGCTAAAGAAATCAATGTGATGGACATGGCGTTCAAACAAAAAGTTTCAAATCTAGATAAAGACAAAACTTACGTTGTTTACTGCCGTAGCGGACAACGCAGCCGCAGAGCCTGCTCTATTATGGCTAAAGCGGGCTTTGAGAAGCTTTATAATTTGGATGGTGGGTATAATACTTGGAGCTAATCCCTTTATTTTCTTCCAATCACGGCATAACAACAAGTCGTCACAAAATCTCTAAGGTATGGTATCGCACTGATGATTGAAGCCTGTACACGTGGCTGCAAACCAAACTTAGTTTCATAATTCGGATTGATTAAATAAAAAGTCTTCTTTTCAAATTGAAAGCCGTTGTCCCGTACAATGCGTTCAAAGCGATTGGTACTAATGCCTGTTTCCTTGATTTCAATTAAGCTATCAATCGTACTCTCTGCTTCTCCTCCAAGCTTTAAGATATATTTATATAAGCCCGTTGGGAGCAAATGATAGTACGGTAATTTACTCAAAAATCGACTTTGACAAATTTGTTGATGACCACCAAAAGGCATCCACCACGGTGGAAAGCCAAAAAATACTTTCCCCATTGGTTTAAGAAAAGTATGTAGGTGCTTGAGGAATTTATCTTGATGGGGAATGTGCTCAATGACGTCTCTTAGCATAATGACATCAAATAAACCGATTTCATCTGTACTTACCTCATAGATGTCTTCATTGAGCAATCTAATATTGGCATTCGGTACAGCTTCTGCAATATAAACCTTGGCATTATTAATTTGCTTGGTATTTAAATCGACTCCAACTACTTCACATCCAAGTTCCAAAAAAGGGGGGATATTCCCTCCTTCTCCACAACCAATTTCAAGAATACGAGAATCTTTAGTAATTTTAATGACCTCCTCAATGTAAGGACTAACACATTTCTTGGTGGTTATCCCCTGTTCTATAAAATACCGCTTGCGATCTTTGTGCCTTTTCTGCATGTTTGAGTGCTGTTTTTATGAGCAGCGTTTATTGAGCGTCCAATTTAAAGCTTTTTAGATTACTTTACAGCAAATACTTAAATTATGCTTCTTTCAAATAAGAGATTATGGTTATTGCTACTCGCCATTCCCTGTCTACTATTTATTCCATTCATTGCTATGCAGTTCACCAATGAAGTGAATTGGGCTGTAGGAGATTTCTTTATAATGGGTACCCTCCTACTCTTTACGGTACTTGCAATTGAATGCATATTCAGAGTAGTCCGAGTCAAGAAATATCGTGGCTGGCTAATTGCCGTTGTTTTGTTGACATTTTGCCTGGCTTGGGCTGAATTAGCGGTAGGAGTATTTAATACTCCCTTTGCAGGAAATTGATCTCTACAGTCCAAATAAGCTAGGCAGCCATAAACTTAAAGCAGGGATGTAAGTCACCAACATTAGTGCAACCAACATTGCTATAAACAAGGGTAGCAAGGGTCGGATCACCTTTTGTATAGTTGTACCTGCGACCCCTACTCCAACAAATAGCACCGAACCAACCGGCGGTGTACACAAGCCAATACATAGATTCAAAACCATAATAATTCCAAAATGCGTCGGATCCATACCCAGATTAGTAACTACGGGAAGGAATATTGGGGTGAAAATCAGTACTGCTGGTGTCATATCCATAAAAATGCCAACAAACAATAACAGCAAATTGATAATGAATAAAATCACATATTTGTTATCACTGATGGACAACATAAAATCTGTAATATTTTGTGGAATGTTTTCATAAGCCATTATCCAGGACATACTCATGGATGTCCCGACTAGGAGTAATACAATTGCTGTTGTTCCTACTGACCCAAGAAATAATGCGGGTAGCGATTTTATAGATGTCTCTCGATAAATAAAGGTTAAGATTAGACAATAAAGAACAGCAACGGCTGAAGCTTCAGTCGCTGTAAAAATACCAACTACAATTCCGCCAATCACCACCACAAGCAGCAATAAACTTGGGAAGGCATCAATAAATGTTTTGAAAACTTCGCTTAATTTCGCCCGCTGTCCGGCTGGAAACTTCTTGTATTTTGACCAAACCCCTGCGGTAATCATCAAAAGAAGTCCAGTGATGATTCCAGGTAAATAACCCGCTAAAAATAATGCAGCTATCGAGACTCCCCCACTCGCTAAAGAATAAACGATCAAAATATTACTCGGTGGAATAACCAAGCCTGTGGTTCCCGCTGTAACGTTGACAGCTGCTCCAAACTCTTTGGAATACCCCTCTCGCTCCATCTCATCACCCAACATACTTCCTAAGGCAGAAACTGCTGCTACGGCTGAGCCAGATATAGCTCCAAAAAGCATCGCGGCAATAATGTTTACGTGTGCTAAGCCTCCGGGTAAAGCACCTACGAGGGATTTAGCGAAGGCCACGAGTCGTTTGGCAATCCCTCCTTTATTCATAATTTGCCCAGCTAATACAAAAAAAGGTATCGCAAGTAGCGAAAAACTATCCAGTCCAGTGGCAATCCGTTGAGAGACCGTGGTCAGGGCGGGCATCATGGGGATACTCACCAACATAGTACAAATACTACTAATCCCAATACTCCAGGCAATGGGTACGCCAATGGCAATCAAAATAACAAAAGTTAAAACAAGGATTAATATTTCCATTATGGTGTCAGTTGAGTATTGATAGGAAAAAACAGAAAAATGCGATGCTAAGCAAGCTCCTTTTTATAGACTAGATCATGTACTTTGTAATAGATCACCAGCAAGCCACTAATTGGGATAACCATGTAGATCAAGTACATTGGAATTCGCAAGGCAGCAGAAAGTTGGCCCAAAAGCTGAGTTAAATACATCAGCCTAGAACCTCCTACGACTAGCACTGCAAAGGCAAATAATATGATCAATGAATTAATGAAAATAGTCAGCGATCGCTGTTTGTTTTCATCCAACTTAGGCATTAATAAATCGATGGCCAAGTGCATTTTCTGACCAGCGGCATAAGCAGCTCCCAGTAATCCAATCCAAATCAGTAAAAATCGAGCTAGTTCTTCTGACCAGTCTGCTTGGCTGCCCAATAAGTAGCGTGTCAAAACGCCCCATAAGACATCCAAGGTCATTACCATCATCAGTAAGACCAGAAAGTATCCGAGATATTTGTCTATTGTTGTTCTCATAAGTTCTAGTTGACAGCTTGAATTTCTTGAATCAATTGATATTTCTCTGGTTGGTCTTTGTAAGCTTCAAAGAGCGCTTTAGTCTTTTCAGAGAACAAACTTTTGTCCGGTCTAATAATCTCAACCCCCGCAGCTTCTACCGCATCTAGCGCTTCTTGTTCAGCAGCTTGCCAAAGCTTCCTCTGATAATCTTTAGCTTCGTCGGCAGCAGCTTGTAGCCACTCCTGCTCTTGTGGCGTCAAACGGTTCCAGATATCGGTACCAATGACCAGTAAATCTGGTACTGCAGTATGTTCATTCAAGGTATAATACTTACAAACTTCATAGTGTCGAGAAGTATAAAAACTTGGAGGGTTGTTCTCTGCACCATCTACTACTCCTTGTTGTAGGGCGGTATATAACTCACCCCAGGAAATTGGCGTAGGTGCTCCGCCTAAAGACCGAACTAAGTTCATTGCGGTAACACTCTCTTGCACGCGAATTTTTTTGCTCATTAAATCATCTGGCTCCCTGACAGGTTCTTTACTGTAAAAAGAGCGCTGGCCAGCGTCAAAATATGTCAGGCCACGTAATCGATACTTTTCACTTTGCACCAGTAGTTTTTTACCAACTGCCCCGTCTAGCACATTATAATGGTGCTCTCGCCCTCTAAATATGTAAGGTAAGCTCAAAACTTGCATATTAGGCGCAAAATTTTCTAAAACAGCCGCAGAGACCTTAGTCATAGCTAAGCTTCCAATTTGGAGTAGCTCCAGGCACTGTCTTTCAGTGCCCAACTGTTGGCTAGGATAAATTTCAATTTGCAACTTCCCATCTGATTTTTCAGCTAGTCGTTCGGCCATGAATTCCATCCCTTTGTGGACTGGATGCTGTACATCTAAGCCATGCGCTAATTTTAGGGAAGTCGTTTCTGAGATTTCTCCACAGCTACCCAAAACTAGTAACGAAAGCCATAAAATGCTTACCTTAACTTTTATCATAATGATTACTTTTTCACTGTACCAAGGAGTTCAATTGTAACTTGATACGATTTTCTTAGAAGCTATTTGAATCTACCTGTAGTAGACAGGTTTGGATTTTAAAAATCATCAATAACAAATTCGAAGTGTTTAATTCAAATAGCTTCTAAGGTACTAAAATCTTTAGAATGCCTTTTTTAGCATTCTAATAAGTACAGTGGAGCCCTAAGGCTTTCCACTGCTAACTTACATATATGAAATCTCTTTAACCTTAATCTCTTCCTACTCTATCCCTTTACTATTCTGCACATTTAATTAGGCTAAACTACTTAATTACTATTTTCTAGAAAATCAAAGTAATTTTTGGCATTATAGTAGCAAATATTACCAACAATCTCTCCTAACCATTTCGTATCGTTGGGTAACTCCCCATTGTGTACATCTCGACCAATTAAGTTACATAAAAGCCTACGAAAGTACTCGTGCCTTGGGAAAGAAAGGAAAGATCGGCTATCGGTCAACATTCCAATAAAACAGCTCAAAAGCCCCATGTTAGAAAGCGTATTCAACTGCTTTTCCATTCCGTCTTTTTGATCTAAAAACCACCAAGCAGACCCATATTGCATTTTACCTTGTACCGTTCCATCATTGTAGTTCCCAATCATGGTAGCAATTACCTCATTGTCTCTAGGGTTCAGGTTATAAAGAATGGTTTTGGTCAGTTTGTCTTCTGAATCCATTCGATTCAGAAACTTAGATAAATGACTAGCTTGATCTAAATCTCCAATGCTATCAAAGCCAGTATCTGGTCCCAGTTTTTTTAGCAGCCTGCTATTGTTATTCCGTAAGGCACCTAAATGAAACTGCTGGACCCAAGCTTTCTCAGAATAGGCTCTACTTAAATAATATAGTATAGCAGACATGAATTTTTTAGCCGCTACTGGTTCAATGTCTCCCCCGTTTAACCGGTCTTTTAAGATACTATTGATTTCTTTATCGGTAAAATCTTCCGCATACATTTGCTCTAAACCGTGATCTGCCAAACGACATCCATTTTCATGGAAATAATCCATTCGACTGTAAAGTGCTTCGATTAAGGTTGAAAAATCTTTAATCTCTATCGATGCGGCACTTCCAAGTTGTTGGAGGTAAGCTACAAAACCTTCAGCTTGAATTAATATCGCTTTATCGGGCCTAAAAGCGGGATACATCTTGACAGTAGCTCCTGCTTCTTTTAATTGTTGGTGGTATCTTAAATCATCAATGGGATCATCTGTAGAACAGACCGCTTCTACATTCATCTTTTTTAGTAGCCCTTGGGTGCTGTAAGCATCAGTTTGTAGTAAACTTGTGCATTGCTCATATATTTGCGAGGCATTTTTGGGACTCAAAAGATCACTAATACCGAAATAGCGTTGCAGTTCTAAGTGTGTCCAGTGAAAAAGTGGGTTGCGGATGGTAAAGGGAACAGTAGATGCCCATTTATCAAATTTTTCTGCATCTGTTCCACTTCCGGTTATATACTTTTCGTTAATTCCGAAAGCACGCATGGCTCTCCATTTATAATGATCTCCATAAAGCCAGGCCGCTGTAATGCTGGTGAATTTTTTATCCGATGCAATTTCTTGAGGAGATAAATGATTGTGGTAATCAATAATGGGTAAATGACTGGCATATTGGTGGTAAAGAATTTCGGCAGTCTTATTTTCTAATAAAAAGTTTTCCCCAAGAAAAGGCTTCATCGATTTAGTTTAAGTTTGTTTATTGTAAATATAATTGG
The DNA here is from genome assembly GCA_964021975.1 of uncultured Saprospirales bacterium. Taxonomy (GTDB): domain Bacteria; phylum Bacteroidota; class Bacteroidia; order Chitinophagales; family Saprospiraceae; genus DATFKA01. The sequence goes on from CAXIDD010000199.1 coordinate 8,356, forward strand.
CAAGCGCACTTATTAAAGGTAAACCTATTATTTACCCCTATTTTTATACTTATTTCCCCCTAAATGTAGACTTGTTTAAATTCCATATATTGTTTTCTGTATCATTTTAAATCCGAGACAT
>CAXIDD010000200.1:0-8454 GCA_964021975.1 uncultured Saprospirales bacterium
AAATTTCTCAATACTATCTCCTACAAAACGAGTGCCTGTACTTTCTAATATTACGACTAATTCTAATTCTGGATGATAATGCCAGATCTTTAGAAAATGAGGGTAACGGTTGCGCCGAGTGATAAAAGCCTGCCCTCTAGTGTTGCTGCGATCCAAGAGTCGTAATTGCATCTATTGCTAATGTTGATAATTCAATGAGCTTATTTTGACTAATATATACATAAATATGAATTTAAAGCAAAAAAAGCATCTGTTTATGCGTTTTATAGTGTCTTTTTGATTCTTTAAAGGTTCTTAGCGTCTTTATTTTTTTATTTGGGCAAAAAAAACACCTGTTTTAGTCATATAAATACTAGTTATCAGGAAAGGTAAATCCTAATTTTGTAATGTTCAATGCATGCTGAAACCAAATTCAAATAGCTTCTTAATATTGATTAATAATTTAACTAATGCGATCGACGACACTCATTACGGGGATAGAAGTAAAAGACATCCGTTTCCCAACTAGTAAATACTTAGATGGATCTGATGCCATGAATCCAGATCCAGATTATTCTGCTACTTACGTTATCTTGAAAACCAATCATCCTCAATCTATTGAAGGTCATGGCCTTACTTTTACAATTGGTCGTGGCAATGAGATTTGTGTGGCGGCCGTTAAATCATTGGAACACCTAGTGCTTGGAAAATCACTAGAAAGTATAATCACCGACATGGCTGGATTCTGGAAGATGATCACTGGAGATAGCCAGCTGCGTTGGTTAGGACCGGAGAAAGGCGTTATTCACTTGGCAACGGGAGCAGTCGTGAATGCAGTTTGGGATCTTTATGCTAAACAAGCAGGTAAACCGCTTTGGCGACTGCTAGCAGAAATGAGCCCAGAAGAGTTGGTAGCATGTATCGATTTTACTTATATCACGGATGCGATTACGCCCAAAGAAGCATTAGCCCTTCTAAAAAAGAAAGAAGCTGGCAAACAAGAACGTATTGATCAATTGCTTAAAGATGGCTATCCGGCCTATACTACATCTGCAGGGTGGTTAGGGTATTCAGACGAAAAGATGCGCAGGCTTTGTCGAGAAGCCAAAGCAGAAGGGTTTACCCACCTAAAAATGAAAGTAGGATCCAACCTCCAAGATGATATTAGAAGAGCTGGAATCATTCGAGAAGAAATAGGTGATGATCTTTACCTAATGATGGATGCCAACCAAAAATGGGACGTAGATGAAGCGATCGCTAATATGAAAGAATTGGCCCAATTTAATCCCTGGTGGATCGAGGAACCAACCAGCCCAGATGATATTTTAGGGCATGCCAAAATTGCGAAAGCTGTTGCTCCCATTAAGGTGGCTACCGGTGAGCATTGCCAAAATAGGGTGATGTTTAAGCAATTGATTCAAGCTAATGCCATTGGAATTTGCCAAATTGATAGCTGTAGAGTAGGAGGCGTTAACGAAATTTTAGCGATCTTACTGATCGCTGCTAAATACGATATTCCTGTATGTCCACACGCTGGTGGAGTGGGACTCTGTGAATACGTTCAGCATTTATCAATGATTGATTTCATCGCCATTAGTGGCTCCATGGAAAATAGAATTATTGAGTACGTTGATCATTTACATGAGCATTTCGAAGATCCTGTAATTATCCAAAATGGCCATTATATGCCACCAGCGAATCCAGGCTATAGCATCACAATGAAGCCTGCTTCTTTAGAAGCATACAATTTCCCAGCTGGAGCAATTTGGCAAGAAGAACTAACTCAAAATTAAACAGATGAAATTTAGCTTAAAAAATAAAGTAGCCCTTGTTACCGGCGGAGGGAGTGGCATAGGAAAAGCGATCTGCAAAACTTTTGCAGAAATGGGTGCAAAAATCTATCTCTTAGAGATGAATGTGCCAGCTGCAGAACAAACCGTACAGGAAATTAAAGAAGCCAATGGAGCGGCCTATTTTCTAAGTTGCGATATCTCTAAACAGCAAGAAGTGGAAGCTGCTTTCACAAAAATTATTACAGAATTAGGGCGATTGGATATCCTAGTTAATAACGCCGGGATAGCACATGTAGGGAATATTGAAAACACCTCGGAAGCAGACTTAGACCGCTTATATCAAGTAAATATTAAAGGTGTTTATAATTGTGCTAAGGCAGCAATCACCATTTTTAAAGAAAATCAGAGCGGTGTAATTCTCAATATGGCCTCCATCGCTTCTTCTGTTTCCGTGGCAGATCGATTTGCCTATTCGATGACCAAAGGAGCGGTTTTAACTATGACGTACTCGATTGCAAAGGATTACCTTAAAGACAACATCCGTTGCAATTCTATTTCACCAGCTAGGATTCATACCCCTTTTGTTGATGGGTTTATCGCTAAGAATTATCCTGGGCAGGAAGAAGAAATGTTTGGGAAATTGTCACAAACTCAGCCCATTGGCCGAATGGGGACACCTCAAGAAGTAGCAGATTTAGCACTTTATTTATGCTCAAAAGAAGCGGCTTTCATCACCGGGACTGACTTTCCTATTGATGGAGGATTTATTAAATTACAAGGATAAATATTAAATTATAACACATGAAGTTAATTAGATTTGGAGCAGTGGGTTCCGAAAAAGCAGGGGTACAGTTAGCAGACGGAACAAACATTGATGTTTCGGCTTTTGGATCAGATTATGACGAAAATTTCTTTGCGACCAATGGCCCTGAACGGCTAGCAAAATGGATGGAGGACAATCAACCGAATACGGTTGTTGAACCAGGTACTCGTTTGGGGCCTCCAGTTGCTCGTCCTTCCAAAATTGTCTGTGTAGGGCTAAACTATGCCAAACATGCAGCCGAAAGTGGAATGGATATCCCAAAAGAACCCGTACTGTTCTTTAAGGCAAGCTCTTCAATCATTGGACCACATGATCAAGTGATGCTTCCTAAAGGAGGAGATAAAACGGATTGGGAAGTAGAATTGGCCTTAGTCATTGGGAAAAAAGCCTCCTACGTCGAGGAAGCAGATGCACTGGATCATGTTGCTGGCTATATGCTACACAATGATATCAGCGAACGGGCTTTCCAATTGGAAAGATCTGGTCAATGGGTCAAAGGCAAGAGCTGTGATACCTTTGCGCCAATCGGACCATTTTTAGTAACTAAAGATGAAGTTGAAGATCCCAATAATCTGGACCTTTGGCTAAAACTGAATGGAGAAATGTTGCAGGATAGCAATACCTCAGATTTCATCTTCAACATCCAGCAAGTGGTCAGTTACATCAGCCAATTTATGACTTTATTGCCAGGAGATATTATTTCGACAGGGACCCCTTCCGGAGTTGGTCTAGGACTTAATCCGCCTACTTATTTAAAAGCTGGTGATGTCATGGAACTTGGAATCGAAGGACTAGGTACTTCCCGTCAAGAAGTAATTGCCTTTAGCCAATGATACAGATAGATAGCCATCAACACTTCTGGCAGTTTGATCCAGTACGAGATGCCTGGATTGATGAATCTATGGAGGTACTTCGGCGGGATTTTCTGCCCGAAGATCTGGCGCCTATTTTAAAGAAACATCAGCTTGCTGGCTGTATTGCTGTGCAAGCTGATCAATCTGAAGCGGAGACTAATTTTTTGTTGGATTTGGCTGCAAAACATTCGTTTATAAAAGGAGTGGTAGGCTGGCTAGATTTAAGGGCAGACAATATAGAGGAGCGGTTAGCGCTTTTTTGTGAAAACTCAGATTTAAAAGGACTACGGCATATCGCGCAAGCAGAGCCAGTTGATTTCTTATTAAGACCAGATTTTCAAAATGGAATTAAATATTTAGCTCCCTTTGGATTAAGTTATGACCTATTGGTTTTCCAGCATCAGCTGCCGGCTGCTATTGAATTGGTACGCCAATTTCCTGAGCAAGCTTTTGTGCTAGACCATTTGGCCAAACCTCCGTATTCTGAAGGCATGAACACCCTATGGAAACAGCAGATTCAAACCTTGGCTAGCTTCCCAAATGTTTGGTGTAAAATCTCCGGTATGGTGACGGAAACCAAGGGCTTTGAATGGACCAAAAATGACTTTTTACCGTTTTTGGAAGAATTACTGGAGACTTTTGGGCCGAAAAGGTTGATGTATGGCTCAGATTGGCCTGTTTGTTTGCTGGCAGCAGATTATCAGCAACAAATGGAGATTGTTAAGACTTTCATTAGCGCCCTTTCGGAAAATGAGCAAGCACAAATTATGGGATTAAATGCCATCGATTTTTATCGACTACAATAACTTTTAATTCGACAATTCAATTACTCATCCTTTCAAAATTGGAAAATGGATTTAAACCTAAAAGATAAAGTCATCATAGTTACGGGAGGCTCTAAAGGCATTGGATATGGTATTAGTACCAGCCTGGCAAAAGAAGGTGCCGTACCTTTTCTAATTGGACGAAAAGAGCCAGACTTGCAAAAGGCCGTACAGAACATCTGGGCTAAAGGTGGGAAAGCTGCTTACGCTATTGCTGAGCTCACTGAGCCTGATCAATGCAAGCAAGCCGTTGAACAAGCTGTCGAAACCTTCGGTAGGATTGACGGCTTGGTCAATAATGCTGGGGTGAATGATGGCGTTGGCTTGGAAAATGGGAATTATGATGATTTTGTACGCTCCTTACACCGCAATGTGGTCCATTATTATTGGATGGCGCATTTGGTTTTACCCTATTTGAAAAAAAGTAAAGGAGCCATTGTAAATATTGGGTCTAAAACCTCGGTTACCGGACAAGGGAATACTTCTGGCTATGCAGCGGCCAATGGAGGCCGTAATGCGCTCACCAGAGAATGGGCTGTAGAATTACTTCCATACAGCATTCGCGTAAATGCAATTATCGTTGCAGAATGTTATACGCCACTGTACGATCGTTGGATCAAAACATTCGACAATCCCGAGGAAAAATTAAATGCGATTACCAGTAAAATTCCATTAGAAAATAGAATGACTTCTGCCGAAGAGATTGCAGATACCGCAGCCTTCTTACTCTCTTCAAAATCTAGCCATACCACCGGCCAACTCTTATTTGTAGATGGGGGCTACACGCATTTAGATCGAGCTTTATAAACCAAAAATGTAACGGCGACTTCATTTGCCAAATTCAAATAGTTTCTTATGAAATTAAAAAAATATTGCTGGGCTTTGGATTTGAAAGACGACCCTGTGTTAATCGAAGAATACAAAGCTTATCACCGGAAAGTTTGGCCTGAAATTATTGAAAGTATTCAGTCTTCTGGAATAGAAGTACTAGACATTTATCAGGTCGCCAATCGCTTGTTCATGATTATGGAGGTCAACGAAAGTTTCTCTTTTGAAAGGAAAGCAGAAATGGATGCTGCAAACTCTAAAGTTCAGGAATGGGAAGCATTAATGTGGAAGTACCAACAAGCACTCCCAACCGCCAATTTTGGCGAAAAGTGGCTATTAATGGAAAAGATTTTCGAATTGTAGAAAGCTCCTATCCCTTCTTTGATCACAGTAATTTCTAAGAACTAAATTCAATTGGGTGTTTATTAGATAGCCTTTTAGGGATATGCGTCTATTGGATATCGTAGAAACTCATTTTTTGGTCAAGCAAAACAATGAACATCTCAATTATTTACCCGTCTTAAGTACAATATTTTTATAAAATCTTCGTCTGAAAGCAAAAAACAATATTTGGCCGAACTTTTTTTGAAAAATAGTACTTATTTCCATAAAAAATAAGCAGCGAAAAACAAATCAAAGACGTTATAAAGTCAATACAATCAAATTTTTACAATCCCTGAACATAAAAACAACGATCCTATGTATTTAGTTAAAACACCCCAGTTTATCCAAAAACTCTTTCCAAATTATACTTGGAGAATTCCCACAGAGAGTAAATCTGTCTTCTTTACTTTTGATGATGGACCAATTCCAGAAGTGACCCCTTGGGTTTTAGAGCAACTAGCTGCTTATCAGGCTAAAGCTACTTTCTTCTGTGTTGGCGACAATGTTCAAAAGCATCCAGAGCTGTTAACCCAGGTCCAAGCACAAGGTCATACGGTTGGGAATCATACCTTCAATCATTTGGATGGCTGGTCAACGGATAATATTCCTTATTTCCACAACATTCGTCACGGCGCCCGCGTAACCAACTCGGGGCTGTTTCGTCCACCTTACGGAAAACTAAAACCCAAACAAGCACAATTCTTACAACGTCATTACCGCATTGTAATGTGGGATGTACTCAGCGGAGATTTTGATCCAAATATCTCTAAAGAACAATGCTTACAGAATGTATTGCGTAATGTTGCGCCAGGTTCTATTGTCGTCTTTCACGATAGCTTGAAAGCGAAGGATAAACTGGAGTATGTGTTACCCAAAGCATTAAAGCAACTCTCAGAACAAGGTTATAGCTTTGAAGGCCTATATGATGAGCAACAAAGTACAGTTCCTGTAATGCGTAAGACTGCTTAAAGTTAAACTAATCGCAAAACCCTTTAACCCGAGTTTTCCAAATGGAAAATTCGGGTTATTTATTTGTTGGATTTAGAAGCTGTTTGAATTTAGTCGGCGTATTGTCGGAATATTATCGATGCATTCAGGTCTGGAAGTACAAAGACTCAGTAAGCGCATGAGTACAGCGATTCTGTGAATTCAAAAAACCTGATTCACCTCTATAAGTAATCCGTATCAATAATCTCAACAGAAGTCATTAACTTTGTAAAATACGGCACTGCAAAAATCGCATCTAATACGCATATGAGCAACACGCAAGATAGTTATACCATCAAGCTGGAGCACTTCGAAGGCCCTTTCGATTTGCTACTTTTCTTTATCGAACGCGATGAGTTGGATATCCATGATATTCCAATTGCGACCATTACCAATGATTTCCTGACTTACATCAAAGCGATGGAGCAAATGAATATTGATTTGGCCAGTGAGTTTATTGTGGTAGGCGCTACTTTGTGTCGAATTAAGGCTAAGCTTTTATTGCCGCGTAAGGTAATTGATGATCAAGGTAATGAAATTGATCCAAGAGAAGAATTAGTGCAACGACTCTTGGAGTATAAGCGCTACAAAAGTATCCTAGAAGAGATGCGTCAGCTGGAAGAAGTCCGTTCTCAGCAAGCTTTACGTGGATATGCATCCAAAGAGTTGCAAAAAATTGCCACCAAAGCCCTGGTTGATTCAGAGTTGGAGTCGCTCACTTTATTTCGCTTACTAAGAGCGTTTGAAAAGGTGATGGATCGCTTTGATTCTAAGAACCCCCAGCAGATTCATGAAATCGTTCAATTCGCATACACTATTGGCGATGAGCAAGAAAGTATCATGCTCATGATTAATAATGGTGGTAAAGCTAGTTTTAGTGATGTCTTTGGACATTGTAAAAACCGGATTCACGCCATTACTACTTTCCTTGGCTTATTAGAGTTGATCAATCGTCAGGACATTCGAATTATTGTAGGAGAAGTAGCCAACTTCTTTTGGTTAGAAAAAGGACCAGGCGAAAATGCAAGTAGTGGCGAAGAAGAATAAAAAAAGCCAGGACTAGATCCTGGCCAGAAAGCGACTTTAGATTGTAAGAAGGATTTGAAATCCTACATACAAAAGTCGTGCTTTAGCGTTAACTGTGAATGAAGGCTAGGTTAAGTGTTGTCTAACATTTTGTTGACATTTAAGCCTTCTATTTATTTTCACCAACAAGCTAGTTAAATTATTCATCCTTAAGGTTTTTTATAGGGTTCACACTTGCAGCTTTAATCGTTTGTAAACTGATAATGGAACCAAACAATAAGAATACAGCAAAAGTAGGTAAGGAGAACAGCCACCAGTCCAAGTTTATTTGATAGGCAAAATTAGATAACCAGTTCTGTACAAGGAGATATGCTATGGGGACTGATATTAAAATGGAGATCAGAATAGTTTTCGTGAATTCTCCTGCGAATAAGCGGATCAACCTCGAGGTACTGGAACCTAAAACTTTTCGAAGGCTAATCTCTTTAGCTCTTCTTGCCAATGTGAATGCAGCCAAACCAAAAAGACCAAGTGATGAAATAATAATGGCCAAAATGGTAAAGTATTTTGATAAACTTGCTACTCGGTTTTCTGCAAGATATAAGGCCTGGAAATCTTCATCAAGGAAGCGGTAATTGAAAGCATAATCAGGCTCAAAACGACGGTATAAATCCTTTATTTGGGCAATACTTGCTTGTTCGGAGCCAGGACTGAGCCGAACCATATAACTACTTCCACCTGGCCAAAAGCGCATAATACAAGGTTGTAAAGTTTCGTGCATGGAGCGAATTTTGAAATTTTTGGCTATGCCAATGACCTGCTTAGGATCATCTCCATCCATAATGATCTTTCCTACTATATCTGGATCGCCAATTATTTCAGCTGCGGCTTCGTTGAGGATTAGTTTTTCTGATTCGTTTTGAAATTCGGAGGAAAAAGATCTGCCTTCCAATATT
>CAXIDD010000201.1:0-8439 GCA_964021975.1 uncultured Saprospirales bacterium
CTAGCTAATTTACTGTTAAACTCAAATAGCTTCTAAAGACTTTAGATTGTGCGTAGCTTATTAATATACGCAACAATAATCTTGGGTATCGATCCATAAGACTTATGGAGATAGTTAATTACAATTCATCAAATCAACAATACCTCGTATGGACTTTGGTTTAGATTGGACAAAATCATTGGCAAGTGAATGGTTGCAAAAGGAGCAAAAGCTTTGGAACGTACTGCCTAAACTTGCAGAAACCTTGAAAGCAATTAGTCAGCAATTGCCCAGGGGCTACCAAGAAATTAAGCCTATGGTTTGGATTGGCCCAGGGACTACTATCTCACCAACTGCTACAATTACTGGTCCCGCTATTATCGGTGCCAATTGCCAAATCCGACACGGAGCATTTGTTCGAGAGCAGGTGATTTGTGGCAATGAAGCCATTATTGGTAATGCGACCGAAGTGAAGAATAGCATCCTTTTTGATGGGGTGCAAATTCCGCACTTTAACTACGTTGGAGATGCTATTTTAGGTTATAAAGCTCATTTGGGCGCAGGGGCTATTCTTTCAAATTTTAAATCCACGGGCGACGAGATTCATGTGATAATTGACCAAAAGAAAGTAGGAAGTGGATTGAATAAATTAGGAGCTATCCTTGGAGATCGAGTGGAAATTGGCTGCAATTCCGTACTGTACCCCGGAACTATTATTGGTCAAGACAGCATTGTTTATCCACTGACACCCGTCCGAGGTACTATTCCTGCTAAGGTCATCATTAAGAACGATGGGAAACAGTACGCTAGGCGCTAGGTTTATTTTTTGAACCATATAGATAGCAATAGGTACACATAGAGTGGCTATTGCTACCTATATGGTTCAAAAGATTATGTTCTACCAGCCACAATGATCAATTAACTGCGCGATCACCCCTGTCCAGCCGGTCTGATGTGAAGCACCTAGGCCACGACCATTATCTCCATGGAAATATTCATAGAATAAGATCAAATCCTTGAAGTGAGGGTCATTTTGGTATAATTTGGATTGATCATTAACCGGGCGATGACCATTTTCATCTTTTTGAAAGATAGAAACTAAAGCTTTAGAAATTTTATCTGCGACCTGATCCAGCGTTAGTTCGTTTTTGCTTCCGGTCGGACATTCTACTTTCAAGCTATCTCCATAATAAGAGTCAAAAATCCGTAAAGCATCAATCAAAATATAGTTGACGGGCATCCAGACTGGGCCTCGCCAATTGGAGTTACCACCATACATTGTAGTAGTTGATTCTCCAGCTTCGTACTTGATACTAAATTCTTTTCCTTTGATTTTAAAAGTGTAGGGAGTCTCATGCTTTTTAGATAAAGACCGGATGCCTCTTGGTGAATAGAATTCCTTTTCATCAAGTAGTGCCTTTAGCATTTTAGTTAAACGTTCACGTGGCAATAAGGACAAGAGTACATCATTACTGTCTTTAAATTCTTCCATAACCACATGAAGGCCATTTTTCATACGATAATTCCTAAACCAGAGCATCTTTTGCTTAAAGTTAGGAACGGCCTCTAGCCTTTCTTCTTCGATCAACAAGGTAGCAAAGAAGGAAGTCAAACCTACCAGTGAACGTACTTTGAGTGGTATGAACTCATCCTCATCTGGCAAGACTAGTATATCATAAAAGAAGCCGTCTTCTTCGTCCCAGGCACCGATCCAATCTTCGGAAATCTTATTCAATGATTCTGCGATGTATACAAAATGCTCCAGGAATTTTGTGGCAACATCTTCAAAAGTAGGATCAACTTGGGCTATTTCTAGGGCCATATCCAACATGTTTAAAGAGTACAAAGCCATCCAACTGGTACCATCTGCTTGCTCTAAAAATCCACCACCCGGAATATTCGAACTACGATCAAAAGGGCCAATATTATCTAACCCCAAGAATCCTCCTTCAAAAACATTATTATTGTTCCGATCCTTGCTGTTGACCCACCAGGTAAAGTTGATGAGTAATTTTTGGAAAACTCTTTTCAGAAAATCAGTATCTCCTTTGCCTTCCTTTTTTTTGTCGAGTTGGTAAACTTTCATACAAGCCCAAGCGTGGACAGGAGGATTAACATCTCCAAAAGACCACTCGTATGCGGGGATTTGACCATTTGGCTTCATGTACCGCTCATGGAGAAATAGCAGGAGTTGTTGTTTGGAGAAATTAGCATCCAGCATGGCTAATGGTACACAGTGAAAGGCTAAATCCCAGGCTGCATACCACGGGTATTCCCATTTGTCAGGCATGGAGATGATGTCTTCATTACTGAGCGTTTTCCAGTCGCGATTACGGGTATATTCCTTGATTCGGTTTGGAGGAAGTGAAACGGGATCTCCGTTGAGCCAAGTCGTGACATCTATATTGTAATATTGTTTGGTCCAAAGCATCCCTGCGAAAGCTTGTCTTTGAATTTGGACCAATTCAGGGTTGGCTGCCTCGGGTAAGAACTGATTATAAAAAATGTCTGCTTCTTTTTGCCTTTCGGAAAAAATATTTTCAAAACCTTCTTTAAGTGGATTGGCTGAAAATTCCTTGGCACTAAGACGCAGTCTAATTTCGTGTTTTTCTCCGGGTTGGATGATTGTCTCGTAAACAGGCGAGGCCTTTGTACCCGCTGTTTTACCTTGAAACAAACTGAAATCATTGGCAACAACTGCGTTGTTGATGGCATCTTTAAGGTATGGATGCGCATTTTTTTCTCCAAAAACCCGAGCTCTATTGGTTTCATTTTCAGTGAATAGCGTACGCTCTGGATGCTGGAAATATAGGTAATAAGGCACCTGTAAATCCAAAGTGTCCGCCTTAATTACGGCGTATTGCTTTTCATCAGTAATCAATTCTAGATTAGGCTTTTCTCCTTGACCAAAAGACCATTGGTTCCTAAACCAGAGGGTGGGTAATAGGGTGATAGGAGCAGCCTTAGGGCCTCGGTTATGCACGGAGATCCGTATGAGAATATCATTTTCATCGGCTTTTGCATATTCGGTGAATACATCAAAATATTCATTATTATCAAAGATGCCGGTATCTGTGATTTCGTATTCCCGATCTTGTTTGCTGCGTTTTTTGCTTTCTACCAAGAGTTGCTTGTAGGGATAAGCCTTTTGAGGATACTTATATAAGTGCTTCATGTAAGAATGCGTAGGAGTAGAATCTAAATAATAGTAGAGTTCTTTTACATCTTCTCCATGATTTCCTTCAGGACCAGTCAAGCCAAATAGGCGTTCTTTAATAATATTATCCTTACCGTTCCAAAGTGCTACGCCAAAACAGAGTCGGCAAAGTTCATCGCTGATACCAGCAATGCCATCTTCCCCCCAGCGGTATGCACGGGACCGGGCATGCTCATGTGGGAAATAACCCCAAGCATTACCATTAGGACTGTAATCTTCTCGGACAGTAGACCATTGTCGCTCACTGAGGTAGGGACCCCATTGTAGCCAATTCTTATTCTTGCTGTAATTTTCTTTTAAGCGTGCAGCTTCTGCATTTGTTATTGCCATAGAAAAAACATTACTTAGTACTTTGAAACAGGTTCAAACTTCCCTGTAACTTCAATTAGTTAAGTTGGATGTGCCTTTGACCCGGCCCTATTTAGGTTTCGATTGGCAATATTTGGTTGGGCTAAAAGCTTTGGGGGCAAGTTTAAGCAACTTTTACAATATTTCCTGTTCATTGATCAAATAATAAGTCAACTTATGCGTCAATTGTTGTTGTTTACCCTTGGAATTTTATTTTTTTCAGCTTGTCAAAACACTTCAAAGCCAAAAGAACCGGATATGGAATCAACTTATGAGTTACTAGTCGGTACTTATTCAAAGAAAGAAGGCCATGTAGATGGTAAGGCAGAGGGTATTCACCAAATCACCCTAAATGCGAATGGAAGTTTGTCCGGTGGTGAAGCTGTTGCCACAGATATTATCAACCCTTCTTACCTTACATTGAGTCAAGATGGCCAATTTATGTACGCTGCTTCGGAGACTGGGCCTGATGTCGATTCAGTGGGTTATGTTCATGCTTATGCAAAACAAGCTTCCGGCGAATGGAAATTTCTTAACAGACAAAGTAGTCACTCTTTTGCGCCTTGCTATGTGGCCACCCATCCTTCCGGAAAATACTTAAGTGTCGCTAATTATGTCGGTGGAACTATTGCACTATATCCCATTGAGGAAGATGGTAGTCTAAAGCAAGCCAGTACGGTATTTAAGGTAGAAGGGAATAGCAATCATCCACGTCAAGACAGCTCTCATCCGCACGCTACTGTTTTTTCGCCAGATGGAGAATACCTCTTTGTGCCAGATTTAGGTGCCAATGAGGTTTGGGTATTTAAGGTGAATGTAGAAAGTGGGACATTAGCCATTCAATTGACTTCTAAGTTTCCACTTCAAAAAGAAGCGGGTCCCAGGCATCTAGTCATCCATCCCAATGGACAGTTTGCGTATTTAGCTAATGAATTAGACAACACCGTAGTAGCATATGATATTTCGGATATCTCTGCAATAACTCGCTTGCAAACGCTTTCCACCTTGCCAGATCAGGTCACGATAGAAAGTTATGTTGCAGATATTCACCTAAGGCCTAATGGCCAGCACCTGTATGTTTCTAACCGAGGTCACAATAGTTTAGCCCACTTTGAAGTAGATGCCACGACAGGAATGCTCACCGCGAAAAACTACCACGATACTAAGGGCGATTTTCCGCGCAACTTTGTTATTCATCCAGATGGATCCAAGCTTTATGTAGCCAATCAAAATACGGATAACATTGTTGGTTACAACATTCGAGAAAGTGGAGATTTGAGTCAATTTACAACAATAAATACGCCAACTCCAGTCTGTCTAAAGTTTAGGAGCCTGAAATAGTTAAACCTGTTGGGTTAGATTCAAATAGCTTCCTAGACCAAGATAGATTTTCGAACTAAAGCCCAAGTACTTCTATTTACCAGATTACTTTTCGGAGGAACTTGTTCACCAGGCGCACTTATAGAAAATAAATCTGAAGGATGATGGTCAAAAAAGCATAATTGGGTAAACAGTTGTTCTTGGCTTGATCGTATTTCTTGTTCTTCTACCTCAGGTGCTAATCTACTGTCAAAATAATTGTCTAGTAATGTCTTTGCATAATCAGGTACTTGGAGCTCATAAGTTTGATAAGCTGCCAATTGAGTGGAAGTGTACTTTGGGTTCAATGCTTGGAGGTAAGTGATATCCATTTGAGCGGCTTTAGCCAATTGCTCCAAATTATAAGCCCCGTGGAATTTCACCGTTTGAACCAATCTTTTTTGAATAGAGGGACTAACCTTGGCCTGAATATTTAGTTCTTGGTGGTTTTGGGCAACGAATAAAAAGGCAGTAATTTTATCCGTATACTGTTGGGTTTGTTTAGGAAGGTATTGCCTGATATCTGCATATTGTTTAGAACCCGCTTTTCTCATTGCTTTTCGTACGCGTCCTGGCCCACAATTATAAGCGGATAAAACTAAGTTCCAATCTCCAAATTGCTGGTATAAATCAGCAAGCATGGTGGCAGCAGCTTCTGATGCTAAGTGTGGATCAAAGCGTTCGTCTACCTGCTCGTCTACCCGTAAACCATAATGCCGACCAGTAGCGGGCATAAATTGCCACAGACCAGCAGCTCCCCGCCCTGATTTAACTTTTGGGTAGAGATGGGATTCAACAGCAGGAAGGTACTTTAGGGCATCGGGCAGGCCTTTTTTACTCAAGTAGAATTCAAAAATGGGAAAATAGTAGGCTCCTTTTCCCAGTAAACGTTCTGTAGCATGCTTGCCTTGAACAGTATATTGTGTTACATACTTTTGTACGGAAAAGTCCTCCTCCGCATAGACTAATAATTCATGAATACCATGTGTATTGTTGGGGCTGACATCTACTTCGATGTACTGATTGTAGTAGCTTGAATGTAAAGCCTGTGAAGATGTAGTGAAGAACAGGCATAACAGTCCTACTACCGAAAATAGTTGAGTTAACTTCGGTTGCATAGGTTCTCTTTTAGGAATCATTTTGACCTTTAGACCAAAATAAATTCGCGGCGATTTAAATAGTGTGGCTCGTGCAAATGCATGACAGATTTGTACGAATCAGAAAAGGGTATGTAATAATGCCTAACAATGGGAGGAATTCAAAAAGCACTAATAGGTAATCCTATTAATTTAGTAGAGGAAATTAGAAAATGCTTTTTAAAAGAGATGTAGATATGCCTAAAATATTTCCTAAATTTAATGAAAATGTATTTTAAAAGCAAAAGAACGGCCTGTTTTTTTGAGAAAACGGTAGTATTTGTTTTGGTGCAACAGTCTATTAGCGACTTATATATTTAAAAAAATATTGATTGAAGGACTTGAGTTAAACAATAGGGGCTTGTTTTACAATAATTCTTTGCAAGCTCGATAAAGATCTTCCCATTCTTTGCGTTCCCTCATGACTGTTTCCAGGTATTCTTGCCAGATGATTTTATCTTGTACAGGGTCCTTAATGATGGCACCACTCAAACCGGCGGCAATGTCATCCGCTTTTAGTGTCCCATCTCCAAAATGGAGGGCTAATGATTGTCCGTTATTTACTACCGAAATTGCTTCGGCAGCGCTTAAAGTACTACTTGGTGTTTTTAGTTTAGTACGCCCATCTTCGGTTTTCCCTGCCCGTAACTCTCTAAAGATGGTTACAAGCCGACGGATTTCAGCGAGTGGAGCTGCCGTTTCTGGTAAAGCAAGCTGTTTACCAATCGCGGATACTCGATTTTTTACAATTTTAACTTCTTCATCTAAGCTAGCTGGCAAAGGCATCACTACCGTATTAAAGCGTCTACGCAAGGCACTTGATAACTCATTGACTCCTTTGTCTCGGTCGTTGGCTGTAGCAATGATGTTAAAACCAGCTTGAGCTTGGATCTCTGTATTCAACTCCGGTACAGGCAGTATCTTCTCTGAAAGAATGGTGATTAGAGTGTCTTGTACATCTGATGGAATCCTTGTTAATTCCTCAATTCGAGCAATTTTGCCGCTCTGCATAGCATGCATAATTGGACTGGGAACCATTGCTTTTTCAGAAGGTCCTGCTGTCAGGAGTTGGGCATAATTCCAGCCATAACGGAGGGCATCTTCACTGAGGCCGGCACTCCCTTGGACCAGTAATTTAGAATTACCAGTAATAGCAGCGGTAAGGTGTTCTGCTAACCAGGTTTTAGCAGTCCCAGGTATACCTATTAATAAAAGTGCTCGATCTGTAACTAAAGTGGCGATCGCTACTTCGATTAATCTCCTATTGCCATAATATTTTGGTTCAATCGTCGTGCCATCTTTTAATTGACCACCTAATATATAAGTAGCAACTGCCCAAGGAGAGAGGTTCCAATTGGTTGGTTTGGGTTTATCATCTATCTGCTGTAGTGCCTTAAGTTCACTTTGGTAGGCGTCTTCAGCGTGGGGGCGGAGCACTTGTTTTGGCATCTGATTAGTAGATTTTATTTTGTAAAACTAGCTTTTAGGATCTAAAAAAAGTAGATTCAAGAGTATTCTTTTTAATATCAATACGATGGAGAGGGAGCTTAAGACACCTTTAGCTTGGAAGATTATTTTACCAATAATCTTATTAAACTTAATATTACACCTTTACGGCAATACATTGTATGGATTCCATAGAGATGAACTGTTGTATTATTCTTTAGGACATCGCCCAGATTGGGGATTCTGGTCTGTCCCTCCTTTTATTGGGAGTCTAAGCTGGCTGATTCAGGCTACAATCGGAGATGGTATTTTTGGTTTTCGTTTAGTTTCTTCCCTTACAGGTTGTGGATTAATGTTGTTAGTAGCTATGATTTCTAGAGAACTAGGAGGTAAATCCTGGGCACAAGCTATTAGTGTTTTAGGTATATTCATGGCGCCGGTATATATGCGAACGAGCGTCTTTTTTATGCCTGTGATTTATGATGTTTTCTTTTGGACACTGAGTTATTATTGGTTGATTAGGTACATGAATGAACGCCAAAATTGGCAGTTGTATGCGATTACAATTACATTAGCTGTAGGATTCCTAAATAAATACCTGATTGTTTTTTTGCTCATCGCTTTTCTAATTGGCTTTTTGCTGAGTTCTTATCGAGAATTGTACAAAAACAAACATTTGTGGCTAGCTGCCGGCCTTGCCCTAGTCCTCATCCTACCCAATGTTTTATGGCAGGTTAAATATGATTTTCCCGTACTTACTCACATGCGTTTACTCAAGACATATCAACTGGATAATGTAGAACCAAGAGGCTTTTTGTTAGAACAGTTTCTATTTACTTTAATGGCTAGCTTGCTGTGGGTTCCAGCACTTTTCTGGCTCTTCATAAAAAGAAAAAAGCAGCGTATTTTAGTTTATACTTATATCGTCGTTATCTGCTTGCTATAGCTTTCCAG
>CAXIDD010000202.1:0-8427 GCA_964021975.1 uncultured Saprospirales bacterium
TCCAGAAACTCTACGAAGCCAGCAATGCTGGTGTAAAAATTAAGATGATTATTAGGGGAATTTGTTGTATTCTGCCAGGTATTAAGGGCTATAGTGAGAATATTGAGATCATCAGTATCGTAGATCGCTTTTTGGAGCATGCTCGTGTTTTTGTTTTTCACTGTGCAGGTAAAGATAAAATATTCCTTTCCTCCGCTGATTGGATGGTCCGTAACCTGAGTCATCGTTTGGAGACTGTATTTCCAATTTATGATCAAGAAATCAAACAGGAAATTCTGGACTATTTACAAATCCAATGGTCGGATAATGTCAAAGCACGGATTATCGAAAAGGACTTCCTTAATGAATATGCGAAAGGGCAAAGTGATTTGACCACGCGTTCGCAGATTGAAACGTATTATTACATTAAACGGAAGATGGAAAATTTGAAGTAGTGTGCTTATTATTTTTGAACCCTGCCTGCAGCAGGCAGGCACCCAAGGCATTAAAGAACTGCCAAGTTTCTTAAGCGACCTATACATGTAAGCGTATTTAAGTCTCTACAGGAAATCCATCCTTTTACTAAAAAATAATTCTGCCTATTCTAAAATTCTATAAATTCTGAATCCAGCACTTTACTTGCAAAAATCAAATTAATCTTTACCCAATATTTCCTATCTTCATCTTGAGAAAACCAACACAAATGTCTTTTTTCAAGAGATGCCAATGGCTCTTTCTACTTTGTATTATTAGCTTAGTAGCATGTAAAAGAGCTGCCTTACCAGAAGAAACGCAGGAGCCAAGCGATTCCTACCAGATGCCTGAACTTCCCAAGCCCATTCTCCACAAAATACTGGAACCAGTCAAAATGAAAGACTATTTCGAATACATGGAGACTATCCTCGCGATTTATGACACGGTACCCGGAACTTCGATAAACGAATATCATTTAGCACATCACAACCAATGGTTGATCAATCGCTTATGTAATACGGATTATTACCGTTTGAAGGACAAAGGTATTGTCAATAAAAAACACAGTGAATTGACTATTCTTCGGCCAAGTGACCGTTTTCGCATTCCAAATGCGGATGAAATCGCTGCGATTGATCATAATCTGGCCAACACCTTAATTGATATCAATTTGCCAGAATTCAAACTCAGAATCATTCAACATGGGAAAATACTTCATGAATTCCCAGTAAGAATTGGGCAAACAAGAAGAAAATATTTAGCGATGGCCGGCGGGGAGGTTAACCTACGAACCCGAACTGGTATCGGTGAAATTATGCGGATCAATAAGGATCCTGCTTTCATTAATCCTGCTAATAATCACGTTTACAGCAAAACGACCCGAGACGATGGTATCCGGACCGATTTACCGCAGATACCTTGGTTAGAACCAAGTATCGATGGTATCCGTTACGGCCAGCTCATCCATCCTACGACCAATCCTCGCACCCTTGGGAAAGCTAGTTCTAATGGATGTATCGGTACGCGTGAAGCAGATGCCTGGCTGATTTACTACCACGCACCTTTGGGCACAAAAGTAATCATCCGGAATGATCGACACATTATTGATAGCCAAGGAGATACTATTATGCTCCCAAGAGTATATAGTTATTGGAAAGAAGGAAAATCTCAACCGGGATCACCTATTGAAAAACTACAAGCTTATTTACCAGAATGCCTCAACTGTACAGAATAAGGAGTCAGGCTATTCTTTGACAGCAGCAATAGCCGTCATCTCAATTGCATAACCATAATGTAATTCGTTAACAGGCACAATTGCTCTAGCGGGTTTGGCCGTACCAAAAGCAGCGGTATAAACTTCATTCACAGCGCCCCACAATTGCATGTCAGAAATGTAGATGGTCACCCGTAAAACATGATCTAAATCAGAATTAGCGGCTAAAAGGATTTGACGAACGTTTTCAATTACCTGACGCGCCTGAATAGCGATTGGTCCCGGTTTTTTTTCAGTACTACCTGGTACAATTGGTAATTGACCAGCTACGAAAATCAATCCATTCGTGACGGTAGCCTGGGAGTAATGGCCCGCAGGAAGTGGAGCATTTTCGGTTTGAATGTGCTGAATCATGCTTGATTATTATTGGATTAGGAATTAAAATAACAAAAGCCATCCTTAAATTGAATGGCTTTTGTGGGATTCCCAAGCTTTAGCTTTAGGAATTATATTGAATCTACTGAATTACTTCACGTACATTACTTCTTTTACTGCTTTAATGATCTTTTCTGCATTTGGCAAATACTCCTCTACTAAAGTTGGAGCATAAGGCATATTTGTATCAGCTGCATTAATCCTTACAACTGGAGCGTCTAAGTAATCAAACGCATGTCTCTGAATTTCGTATGCAATTTCTGCAGAAACACCAGCAAAAGGCCAAGATTCATCAATCACAACCAAACGGTTGGTCTTTTTGACAGACTCTACAATTGCGCGGCGATCCAATGGACGAATGGTCCGTAGGTCGATCACTTCAGCAGAGATACCTTCTTTTGCTAGCTCGTCAGCTGCTTCAAGTGCCGTCAATACCATTTTATTGAAAGAGACTAAGGTGACATCTGTACCTTCTCTTCTGGTAGCCGCTACTCCAATTGGGGTCAAGTATTCTCCTTCTGGAACGATACCTTTAAAACCATATAAGCTTTCAGACTCCATCATACAGATTGGATCTTCATCTCTGATCGCTGATTTTAGTAAACCTTTAGCATCGGCGGGATCAATACAAGAAATTACTTTCAAGCCTGGTACATTCGCCATCCAACTTTCAAAAGTCTGACTGTGCTGCTGTGCCAATTGTCCAGCTGAGCCAGAAGGCCCACGGAAAACAATTGGGCAAGAAAACTGACCAGCAGACTGGCTTAAAGTTTTGGCCGCATTATTTACGATTTGGTCAAATGCCAAGACAGCAAAGTTCCAAGTCATAAACTCCACGATTGGTCTTAGGCCATTCATGGCCGCTCCTACACCGATACCTGCAAATCCAAGCTCTGCGATTGGTGTATCGATAACCCTTCTAGGTCCAAACTCATCGAGCATACCTTTACTTACTTTGTATGCGCCATTGTATTCTGCCACCTCTTCTCCCATCAAGAATACGCGCTCATCACGACGCATCTCTTCATTCATCGCTTCTTTTAAGGCATCTCTAAGTGCTAATTCTCTAGCCATAATTGTATCTGCTTATTGAAGTTGTTTTAAATAATGACCTCTGTTTTTTTCAAAACACCTGCAAAAATAGGAATTTATCAGAATTCAACAAGGTCTTACCCGATTAGTTCGTTAAGCTTACTCAACTTTTTATTAAAAAAGCCTAAAACTTAATCCATTGCTAATTCAACGCAAGTAGTAGTATTTAGTTGAAAAAATTATTCTTTATTGTGCAAAGTCTAGCTGAGCTGTTAAATATTCTTTAAATTGAATAGTACCCTACAATTATTCCTAAGGTCAAAACGGTTGTTCTTGTGGTAGGAAGCTTTGAAGTTGTTTAAGAATTAACCCCCTCGTTATTAAAATGGTATTTCATACCTATAGCTACTTTTAAACAACTTCATTTTATTGTATTATTGGGATTGAAAATAAATAAACCAACTCAACTCATATGAAGATTAAACAAGTCGCCCTTCTTTTAAGCTATTGCTTGTTTATTACAGGCCTTTCTGCACAGCAAACAACGGTATACACAGATGCCGAACTTGCTTTTAAGCGCGGAATTGATTTTTACAATCATGGCGTATTAGCAAAAGCTAAACGCGAATTCACAGAAGCCATCAATTTACTCCAACCAGTTAATGAAGAAGAAGCCATGCTCCTTCGATCTAAAGCTGAACTGCTACAAGCAAAATGTGCCGTTCAATTAGAGTTGCCGGAAGGAGAAAAATTGACCTTAAACTATATCCGAGAGAAAAAGCCAGATCCGGAATATGACAAAGCACTCATTGACATTGCCAATTATTATTTTGATAAACGCAAATACGATGAAGCGCTTTCTTACCTGGAGCAAATCCCTAATTCTGGTTTATCCAGAGCACAACTGTCTGAAGTAAGATTCAAACAAGGGTATGCGCATTTCCGTAACGAAGACTACAATAAAGCCAAAAGTTTTTTCCGGGATATTAGCAGAGATAAAAGCTCTGACTATTATGCCCAGACCAATTACTACTTAGGCTTGTGCTATTTTTATGAAGGCAATTACTCCCAGGCTATCAATAACTTCAATCTGGTAGCCAATGATAAGAAATACAGCCGTGATGTACCTTATTATGTTGCCCAAATCTATTTTGCCCAAAGGCAGTGGGATCCTTTAATTGAATACGTGGAACCCAAGATATATGATACGCGCCTACGCAATCGTACGGAGCTCAATCAGTTATTGGGCCAAGCTTATTTTGAAAAAGAAGATTATGCAGGGGCACTCCCCTTCTTGGAAGAATACAACCAACGGTCTAGTAAACTACGGGAAGAGGAATTGTACCAATTGGGATATGCGCAATACCAGACTGGCGAATATAGAAAAGCCGTACAAAGTCTAAAGCCACTGACAACTGCCAATTCGCCAATCGGCCAAAATGCAATGTTTTATTTAGCAGACTGCTACCTTAAATTAGGCAATAAGCAAAGTGCACTTACTTCGCTGGCCACCGCCAAAAGGTTGGATTATGATCCATTAATTCAGGAGGAAGCTTTATTCAATCATGCTAAATTAGCTTATGAATTGGGTCAACTCCAGGAAGCCGTAAGCGATTTACAAGCAATTCCAGTACGGTCAAAATATTATAACGAGGCGCAGACGCTAATGGGAGAAATCTTCTTAAGCTACCGGGACTACCGGCAGTCCTTGGCCATCCTTGAGGGCATGCGAAAGACTTCCAGTAACCCACAAATCCTGGAAACGTTCCAAAAAGTAGCTACCTATCGAGGAATTCAGCTATTGAAAGAAGGTGATTTAGAAGAAGCTGAAAGACATTTTCGTTTATCTATGGAGACCCCGCTTGATGCTAGAACTAAAGCAATGGCCCATTATTGGTTAGGTGAAATTGCCCATAGACAAGAAGATTACATCGCCAGTAGTCAAGAATTGGACAAGTTCTTAATTTTGACTCGAACTGCTCAAAACCTTCCGGAGGAATCTTCCATTTTTTCTGCCAACTACCTACAAGGTTATAATTTTTTGAAATTAGATAATTATCAAAAAGCACGGGGCTATTTCCAGTTAACCGTAGAAGGCATCGAAAGCAATCGTCGTTTCTTGGATAATGAAGAAATCACCAATAAAGTACTGGGAGATGCTATTATCAGACTTGGAGATTCTTATTTCAAGTTTAATCAATATGATTCAGCATTGAGATTTTATAATAAAGCTGTTGATGGCCGTTATTCTGGTTATGATTACGCGATGTATCAAAAAGGCATTATCGAAGGTTTAAAAGGTCGTCGTACCGAAGAAATTGTTGCCTTGGAAGAACTAGTACGTGCTTTCCCAAATTCTGCTTTTGCAGATGATGCTTTATACCGATTGGGTTCTTCTTATCAGGAAGTTAATCAACTGGCTCGGGCAGAAGTACCTTTACAGAAATTGGTATCCAACTATCGGAATAAGTCTCCATTAATTAATCAGGCTTATATAAAGTTGGGGCTGATTAGTTACAATCGAGGCAATTTAAATGCAGCTACAGAGTATTACAAAAAGATCTTCTCCAACAATCCAACTTCACAGGAAGCACAAGTTGGTCTGGCCGCTTTAGAAGAAATTTATGTGCGTGATTTAGGTCGTCCAAATGATTATTTTGCTTTTCTGGAAACCGTTCCAGGATACAAGCCGGATAACTTTGCTAGAGATTCCATTACCTTCAAGGCAGCCGAAAGTCGCTTTGAAAATGGAGATTACAGCCGTGCAATTACTTCTTTCACGGATTATATTCGTCGTTTCCCTAGAGGATTTAATGTCATCACGGCTTATTTCCACCGAGGAGAATCACATTCGGTACTTCGTCAGTACTCAGAAGCTTTGAGTGATTATGAATACGTCATTAACCAAGGACAGAATAAGTATTATTTAAAATCCTTGCAGAAGGCCTCCATTATTGCCTACAATCATGAGCTTGACTTCGATAAATCTTTTGATTTATATACCAAGCTGGAACAAGTTGCCGAAAATGACGATCAATTATTCGAAGCCCAATTAGGTGCTTTACGCGCCGCCTATCGCTCGGGTAATAAAGAGGACCTTTATACCTATGCCAATAAGGTCACTCGCAACACCAGAGCTACCGAAGGCCAAAAGGCGACTGCTCAATTTTTCCTCGGGAAAATTGCCTTTGATGACGCAGATTATAACAGTGCACTGAGCTCTTTCGAAAAAGTAGTACAGCTTAGTGACAACGAACAAACTGCAGAAGCACGTTATCTGATTGCAGAAATTTATTACAAAAGAAGAGATTTGGATAAAGCCCAGGAACTTTGTATCCAAGCCAATCAGGAAAGTAGTGCTTATCCATATTGGGTAGCCAAATCTGTGATGCTACTCGCTGAAGTTTTTGCTGAAAAAGACGATTTATACAATGCCCGAGCGGCCCTAGAAGCCCTACTCGAAAACTATGAAGGGGATCAAGATCTAGTGGCTCAAGCCCGGCGTAGATTAGGAGAAATTAATCGACTAATTGACCAGACCAGTAAATTATCCCGAGATACTGGTGGTAATAATTAAATGCTGAGTTATGGAAGCATTGAATTGTTGAATTTGATTTTCGAGTGCGATTAAAATTAAAAAAATGCAAAAGTTTAAAATATATATGTTGGCCAGTTGTTTGTTTTGGGGCATTGCTCTGCAAGCACAAGACAGTACGCTACCAACCGGAGAAGTCGATGTGATCGACGAATTTGAAGCCCGCTTGATTGATGCGGAGCGCTTTGTAGTTAATCCTTTACTTCCGCCATTGGACACCAATAAAAAGCGGATGTTTTACGATATTACCAGTAAAGCTTTACAGGTACAATATTTGCCCCCAAAAATCAATCCACTACGTTTATCTCCTCCTCCTGCTGATCCAATTTACAATGGATTTGCCCGGGTTGGTGCTGGATTTCCACAGGCCATTTATGTAGATGCTGCTTACGATTTTTTCAATACAGATTCACCAGTCAACTTTGGTCTTGATCTATTCCACCATTCTGCTAATAACAATAACAAAGTAGAAAATCAAAAATTTGCCAATACGCTGGCGAGGTTAAACGGTAGCTATTATAATGATTTTGGATTTTCAGTAGATGGTAATGTAGGTTTTAAGCAGGATGTCGTGCATTTCTTTGGATACAATGACCTGGATGATGATTTTGATACGGAGTTGACCTACGACGAAGATGATGTTAAGCAACGTTTCAATAAAATCTTTGCAAACGCCAGACTGCGTAATAATCAACCGACGGTCAATGATATTGACTATGGTGCAGATATTGACTTCTACAATTTGCAGGATAACTATGCGGCTAGAGAAACTGGTTTTCGAGTGAGTGGAGAGATGACCAAATGGTTTGAAGAAAGGCATCCACTTAAAGTCAAGGTAATTGTAGATCTAACGAGCTATCAGGATACCGCTAGCCAAAATCTAAATAACTTTTTCTTACAGCCATCTTACGCATTTCATGGAGATCGTTTCAAAGTCAAAGTTGGTTTGAACTTAGCTAGCCATCAAGATGAGTTTTATGTATTCCCTGATATTGAGGCCTCTGCTAATTTAATAGAAAATTTATTGACTGCTTTTGTGGGAGCAAAAGGGGATTTATACAAAAATAACTTTCAGAACCTTACGGATTATAATCCATTCTTAGTCTCGCGCGTCAGAGTAGAGAATAGTTTTACCAACCGTTATTATGGTGGTATCAAAGGAGAGGTCGCTGGTATTGACTACCGAGTAGAAGCAGGCTATGAAGATGTGAAGAATCTGGCTTTATTCACAAAAAACCAGGATTCTATTCCACGGTTTAATGTTTTATACGATACGGCAAGTATCCTGACTTTGGCAGGAGAAATCTCTGCCCCATTGTTTGAGAACTTCGAAGTGATTGGTTCTTTTGCGCAACGTGTTTACTCAACTGATCGCGAAGAAAAACCTTGGCACTTACCTTCTTTGACATTAAGTGTTGGTGCCAGTTACCGGATGTTAGAAGAAAAGTTAATGCTAAAAGGTAGTCTTTTTGTAGAAAATGGCGTACCTGTACCTACCGACGATGGCTTTAAAAACCTCAACGGGCTACTTGATTTAAGTGGAAGCGCAGAATACATGTTTTCAGATAAAATCGGTGGCTTTGCCCGAGTCAATAACCTCCTGGGTAATCGTAGGCAAAGATGGCGCCACTACCCTACTTTTGGACTAAATGCGGTAGTTGGAGTGACGGCTAGATTCTAAGGATCTTTGCTTAAAACT
>CAXIDD010000203.1:0-8421 GCA_964021975.1 uncultured Saprospirales bacterium
CCGCCTACGCACCCTTTAAACCCAGTGATTCCGGATAACGCTTGCACCCTCCGTATTACCGCGGCTGCTGGCACGGAGTTAGCCGGTGCTTATTCATAAGATACCGTCAGGCCCGGATAAATCCAGGCGTTTCTTCTCAAATAAAAGGAGTTTACAACCCATAGGGCAGTCATCCTCCACGCGGGATGGCTGGATCAGGCTTGCGCCCATTGTCCAATATTCCTTACTGCTGCCTCCCGTAGGAGTCGGGTCCGTGTCTCAGTACCCGTGTGGGGGATCACGCTCTCACGCCCCCTAACTATCATCGTCTTGGTGAGCCGTTACCTCACCAACTAACTAATAGTACGCACACTCATCCTATTCCGCCGGAGCTTTACCTTTAAACCGATGCCGGTTTTAAGGACTATAAGGTATTAATCCCAGTTTCCCAGGGCTATTCCTTTGAATAGGGCAGATTGTGTACGCGTTACTCACCCGTGCGCCGCTGTCCTGCAACCGAAGTCACATTCTCGCTCGACTTGCATGTATTAAGCCTCCCGCTAGCGTTCATCCTGAGCCAGGATCAAACTCTCCATAGTAATTATCTTTATCCTAATCTCCGAAAAGATCAGAACTTTAGTTCTATTTCTCAGTAGTTGATCCTCCTCTAAATCTTTCGTTCTTATAAAAAGGTCCTCATAAGGGTTTCTTCTTAGAAACTTACTTACCTATTTTCTTACCTGCAATGTCAATGAACTTTTCAATCAGTTAATAGCCACTCTTCACTCTCGTTCAACACTCGCTATCACCAATTTATCTTAAGGTCTTTTACCTTTCAATTTTATTACCCGCATCCATCATTCTGAATGGGAGTGCAAAGATAATCGCTTTATTAATCACAGCCAACTTTTTTTCGATTTTTTTGAAACTTTTTTTCAGCCAAATCTTAAGCCAACTCCTCTCCTCAGTCACTCTCTTGTGACCCTCTTTTCAAAAGCGATTGCAAAAGTAGATACTTTTTATTTACCATGCAAGTGCTTAACCGAAAAAAAATACTTTTTTTTATTAGCAACACGATAAAAGCTTATATGCGAACTATTAAACCATGTACCACAGAATAAGTTCATTCGCCTTTATCGTCTATTCTTATGCTGCTGGCGTTTCTTCTTGCGCTTACGGTTCTTGACAAACTCTTGCTTGGCATGGCGCTTTTTATCTGCGATGAGTTTTTCAATCAAATCTTCTCGACCCATTGCAGATAACTTGTCTCGAATTTCGTTGTGGTTTTCTCGTTTATGCCAGAAAAAGAATAAGTGTTGCTTTTTCTTTTCATGCTTCGACTTTGCCGTGTAGACCGGTCGTAAGGTATAAGGATGCAATCCTGTATAGTATATAATGGTGGCCACCGTCATCGGGGTAGGCGTAAAATCTTGCACCTGCTCCAACTTGAAGCCCATTTCTTTGGTCTCCGCAGCGAGATTGGCCATATCTTCCATTTCAGATCCTGGGTGGCTGGAAATGAAGTAAGGAATCAGTGGCTGCTTGAGGTCGTGTTTCTTATTGTAATGATCGTATTTCTTTTTAAACTGATGGAAATGCTTAAATGATGGTTTGCGCATTACCTTTAAGGTGTTGTCAGAAGTATGTTCTGGTGCTACTTTTAAACGACCACAAACGTGATTGGTCACTAGCTGTTCCATATATTCATCTTGACTGCCATCACTTTTCTTATTGTAATCGTCCACCAGTAAATCATAGCGGATACCACTACTCACAAAAGCTTTCTTTACTTCTGGATGCGCTGCTGCTTTTTTATAAATCTTAGTCAAAGGTTTGTGACTAGTATCTAGATTGCTACAAACAACCGGATGGATACACGAAGGTGCGACACAGCGATCACAAATCGACTGATCTTTACCTTTCATTTTATACATATTGGCAGAAGGTCCTCCCAAGTCACTAATGTAACCTTTAAAGTCTGGCATTTGAGTGACCGCATCCACTTCTTTCATAATGGACTCTTCTGAACGGCTCGCGATAAACTTACCCTGATGGGCCGAAATCGTACAGAAACTACAGCCACCAAAACAGCCACGGTGCATATTAATGGAGAAGCGAATCATTTCATAGGCCGGAATCGAACCTCGCTTATTATATTTAGGGTGTGGCAAGCGGGTGTAAGGCATATCAAAAGATGCATCAATCTGCGTCTCTTCCATCGGTGGATATGGCGGATTGACAACCAGTGTTTGATCTCCTATTTTCTGAATGATCCGCTTAGCGTTGACCTTATTTGACTCTTGCTCAATGTGCTTAAAGTTAGCTGCGAAAGCTTTTTTATCTTTTAGGCAAACTTCGTGAGAACTTAAGGTCAGGTCTTCCCAGTTTTTATTTTTGGGTAAGGATTCATCCGCATCAATTAGGACCGCTGTCTGTGGAATAGTCCGCATCGAAGAAATTGGTACGCCTCTTTTAGCCAATCTAATGATTTCCCGTAAAGGAGATTCCCCCATACCATATACTAGTATATCCGCGCCACTCATTTCTAGTATAGAGGGAAATAACTTATCCTCCCAATAATCGTAATGGGTCACACGTCGCAAAGAGGCTTCGATTCCTCCAATTAAGACAGGAACTTCCGGATATAATTTTTTTAGAATTTTGGTATAAACGGTCGTAGAGTAGTCTGGCCGAAAACCAGCATCTCCGCCGGGAGTGTAGGCATCCGTGGAGCGCCTACGTTTAGAAGCCGTATAATGATTGACCATCGAATCCATACAACCAGAAGTTACTCCAAAGAATAACCTTGGCTCGCCCATTTTTTTAAAGTCCCGCAGATCATCTTGCCAGTTGGGTTGAGGCACAATGGCAATACGCAAGCCTTCATCTTCCATGATTCTACCGATCACGGCGGTGCCAAAAGCGGGATGATCCACATAGGCATCACCTGAAATCAGGATGACATCCAATGCTCCCCAACCTCTTGCTTCGACTTCTTTTTTGGTGATAGGAAGCCAATCTGTGATCGGTCTGTTTGTAATCATGGTGGTCTGTTGTTGTTAAATGGAGTGCAAAATTAGGTTTATTTGTTATATAAAGCAACTAACTTATTGTGTATCGGCAATTTATGACCATGTCTTGATTTTTTAATCTGTTACTACAGCAACTGCGTCAATCTCAATCAACCATTCGGGTCTGGCTAGCGCTGTTACACCTACTAATGTACTAGCGGGCATTTTTTCGTCTCCCATGACTTCTTTGCGTACACTCCGAAATATATCTAGTAACTCGGGTTGATAATCTACGATGTAGGTATTCATTTTGACAATGTCTTGCATATCTGCCCCTACGTTATTCAATGCTTTTTCTAATTTATCTAAAACCTCTCGCATTTGACTTTCAAAGTCTGGGGCACTACTTATCTGTCCGGAGACATAAATGGTCTTAACGGCTCCATTGGTAATCATGACTGATTCGGAATAGCCGTTCATTTGATTGGTGAAGTTACGGCCGGTAATTGGTATAGATTCCGTTACTGGGGTTTCAGCTGGCGTACAGGTAGAAAGGTTAATGAGGATAAAGCATAAAAGTAGTGAGATTCGCATGGTAGTAAGCTTTAATGAATAGTCTCTTTCGAGTCATTTTTTGTTAACTGAAATTATTTTCCGCCCTCGACGTGGATGATTTCGCTACTGATATCTTTGCCTCGTGCGACTTGACCCTTGTAGTGAAATTAGCAACTAGCAAAAATCCGACTAATCAAAATATTCAAGACCCTTTATACAAAAAGTACCTGGACCATACATTACCAAAGTCTTTCTCTTTTTCTAACTCACTTCCTCTTTACGCCAATGTTCAAAAATCGTCACTATGGAAAACAACATCAGAAAGTTATAAGCAGAATCATCTACTGGGACTGAGCCAATTCTCACGCCGAAGTATTCCGCTGGATTGTATTGTACCACTGGCACTTCTGTGAAACCTCCCGTTAAGACACCATTGACCAATAAAAATGGAATCGAAATAATCAGAAAGGAAAAATAGAAGCGACTTCGATAACTGCCATCTAAAAATAGATAATGAAAGAGCAGAAAGCCACCCGCCAGGACAAAGGTGGTGGCTGTATACATATGCCAGAACTTCCAAAATCCAATAATAATGAAGAAGGCGATCAAGCTTGGTGTAATCCACTTTTCGGCTTTCGCCAATAAATCTTTTTTGATGTAAGCATTCAGACATTCGTAAACAAATACGCAAGCGAATGGCACCGTGAAGAAGAACAACCACTCTTCAATAGGTAGACCCAAAAAGAAAAATCCAGAAAGATAATCTTCGTTAAAGCCCCAAACGCCTCTGGCGGTAAAAACAACGTCCCAGAGAATAAAAATCAGCGCGATAATGGTGACCGCCGGAGCTAATTTTTTCCAAGAAGTATAATAATGTACTTTTTTATCAAAACTCAGGCAAAAAACCGGAATAAAAGTAAAGAGGTGCAAATAGAAATAGGTCCACTTGGATTCTAACCAAGGCAATTGCATCCAAACTGGAACGGTTGTCAATAGTTGATCTGGCAATACCGTATCGGTAGCCCATTGAAAGCCAACAAGCAACAATGGAAGCAAAGCAAGTGTCATTTTACCAAAAGTAAGCGACTTATTTCTCGGTGATAAGGTCTTAATCTGAGCTTCCATATTAACAAGATCGATCTATAATAAATTCAAGCTATTGCGCAGTGCAGAACTAAATAGTAACATCACCTTCCGCGTATCGGGTACCCGAATCCGCTCCTCGGTCACCTGACTAGCCGGTGCGTTTTTGATTTTTTTGAATAACTTGGTGTAGTATACATAGGCCAAATACACCCCAAAACGCACGCCTTTAGGCAATTGAACAATTCCTGTGTAGGCAAAATCAAAGTCTGCTTTAATATCCGCCTCGATGGCAAGTTTATCTTCGTTCGTGAAGTTGGTGAAGTCAACGCCTGGGAAATAAACGCGGCCCCGATCATCAAAATCACTGGCCATGTCTCTTAAAAAATTGATCTTTTGAAAGGCAGAGCCCAATGCTCTTGCTGGCTCTTTCAAAGCTTGGTAGGTCTCTTCTTTCCCATCTACAAAAACCCGTAAACACATCAAACCAACCACTTCGGCCGAACCATAAATGTACTTTTTGTACAGACTATCTTCGTATTCATTAAAATGCAGATCCATGGCCATACTATCCAAAAAAGCATCAATCAACTCCATCTCGATATTATATCGGTGGACTGTTTCTTGAAAAGCTTGCAATACAGGATTTAAACTAATCTTCTCTTCAATAGCTTGATAAGTTTCCTGACGAAAACGATCCAATAAAGTAGCCTTATCAAAATTGTGAAAAGTATCTACAATTTCATCGGCAAAACGCACAAAACCATAGATGGCATAAATTGGTGGGCGGTAGCTTTTATCGAAAGCCTTAATACCCATCGAAAAAGAAGTGCTGTAGCGCTGTGTAATGAGCTGGCTACATTCTAGACAAGTATTGTTATATAAATCCATTTGATTATGCATGGTCGGAATTTTTAATGGCTTCGCAATGAATAATTAGTAAATTATACATTACTGAACTGTTTTTGTATTTCTTTTGCTACAACTTGGCCCGAAATCAGGGATGGTGGCACGCCTGGTCCTGGTGTAGTCAATTGACCTGTGTAGAAAAGGTTTTTCACTTTTTTACTTTTTAACTTAGGTTTCAAAAAGGCCGTTTGCATCAAGGTATTGGCCAATCCATAGGCGTTTCCTTTGTAGGCATGGTAATCCTTTTCAAAGTCCTTATGTGCAAAAGAACGTTTATAACTAACATGTTTACGAACCTCCTGATCCGTTAGATCTTCGAGGCGGTCCATAATAATGTCGTAGTATTTTTCTCTCAATTCTGGCGTATCTTCTAATCCAGGTGCCAAAGGCACTAAAAGAAAGAGGTTTTCTTTTCCTTCCGGGGCAACGCTAGGATCTGTAATCGATGGTACACAGGCATAAAATAATGGCTTGGAAGGCCATTGTGGATCTTCGTAAATCTCTACCGCATGTTGGGTGAAATCCTCATCGAAAAATAGATTGTGGTGGTGTAGATTCTTTAACCTTTTATCTACTCCTAAGTAAAATAGAAGCGAAGAAGGCGCCATCACTCTTTTGTCCCAGTAGCTTTCAGAATAATTCCGGACACGCTCTTCTAATAAATGTTGGTCTACGTGATGATAATCTGCTCCACCAACAACTACATCTGCTTGGTATTCTTGGTCCGTAGTCACTACTTTGGTCGCGTGGCCATTCGGTACGACAATCTGCTTGACTTCTTGGTTGAGTTTTATTTTAACGCCCAGTTCTTCCGCTAAGCTCACCATCCCTTCTATGATTTTATGCATCCCGCCCATTGGGTACCAAGTCCCCAACTTAATGTCGGCATAATTCATCAGGCTGTACATTGCTGGTGTATTCTCAGGCGTGGCACCTAGGAACAACACCGGAAAACTTAGTAATTCTATCAGCTGTGGATGCTTGAAAAGTTTGCGCACATGCGCATCCATGGAAGTAAGCATCTGTAGGCGAAACATACTTTTCAGTACCCTCAGGTCCGCAAACTCCATGATAGAGTGGCTTGGTTTGTGGACAAACTCACTCATGCCGACTTCATATTTGTATTCGGCTTCCGCCAAAAATTGCTCTAACTTTTGGCTACTTCCGGGCTCGTAGCGCTCAAACATGGCTTTGAATTCCTCCAAGTTGGCAGGTACATCCATGACATCTTCCTTACCGAAGACCACCGAATAAGAAGGATCCAAGCGTTTTAAATCGTAATAATCGGAAGGTTCTTTCCCGAAAAGGGCAAAGTACTCCTCAAAGACATCGGGCATCCAATACCAGCTGGGGCCCATATCAAAAACGAAGCCTTCAGCTTCAAATTTACGGGCACGACCGCCTGGGATGGCGTTCTTCTCTAGTATAGTTACGTCGTAACCTTCTTTAGCGAGGCAAGATGCGGTTGCCAAACCTGCGAATCCAGCACCAATTACAATTACTTTTTTAGCCAATGTATCTGATTTAGTTGATTAACAGAGACCAAACAGCAAGGAAAGTGTTTTGTTTAAGGAATGGGATGCTTAAGGGTGCGAAATGTGGCATCTGGGCATAAAGAGGTTGGCTTAGAAGTAAAGCGATCTCTTGCAGGTCCCAATTGTTAAAACAGAATTTTCAGAATTTTATAATTTTCAGAATCGGGTAGCAAACGTAATATGTCTAATTGATTCCAGTAGTCGTTTTAACGATGCGCTGAAGATTCTGCCTATCCTGGTAATCTCTCTACCATGGAGATGATCCTATTTCTATAACTGAATTAGTCTAATCTTATGGTAAAATATAAAAAAGTCCTTCCTACATATAGCGAAAGTACTTTTTTATAGTTCTAAATTCAATCTCTTGATTCTAGAATCTTCTATAAGCTAGAAGGCCTGCACTCAAAATCATTATAGAAAATAAGATCAAGCCCCAACGGTTCATAGCAGGTAGTGGCTCCAAAGAAGCACAAGCCTCAATCATTACAGGAACTCCAAGACTCATTAAACACATTGGGTTGTCTGCATCTACTATGGCAACTGATACGCTTCCAGCTTCCATAGTGTTTGGTATGGATCCCATAATTTGTACATCGTCTGCATCTGTCTCTCCATCTGTAATGCTCCCTAAAACCTGATTGGCTGTCACCCCTAGCTCTTCGTTGGCTTCTGTTGTAACAATATTGTAATTACCACTACCATCCGCTACATCAAAAGAAAGAGAAAATGTAGCTTCGTTCTCATTACATTCTGCCTCATTAAGCACTATAATATCATTGATTATGGTACAAGGAGGTACACAAGAAGCAATAGTCACTGAAATTGGACCAGCCGAACAGGTATTGTCATCAGTATCCTCCACTTGTACCATGAGTGTAGATTCTTCCGTTGTAGATTCTATTGTACCAGTGATTTGAATATCCGTTCCATCCGTCGCTGCGGCCGTCAGTACATCTAAAACATCACCCGTACTACCCCCCCAAATCCTTGATGCTTAAAATACTACTTAGCCATTATTTTAATTAGGCGATCGAATACTTAGAAAATACCGCGTATGCCTTCCTTGTCCTTTTTTTTGCAGTGCACCGATTAATACCAAATTTTGCAAATCTCTGGTAGCTGTTGCTCTGGAAGTTTTTGAAATAGCAATATAATTTCCTGCGCTAAGTCCGCCCTTGAAGCCGGCAGGCCCCGCTTTGAACATCCGCTTCATTACTTTTTGTTGGCGATCGTTTAACTGATCCACGTATTTTTGGAAAAAACGACTTTTTTCTGTGATGAAAAAGATCAAGCGATAGGTATGTTGTTGGGCAGCGATCACGGTTTTACAAAAATAAGTTAGCCAATCC
>CAXIDD010000204.1:0-8401 GCA_964021975.1 uncultured Saprospirales bacterium
TTCCAATCATGGCAGCATTGTCGGTGCAAAATTCCAAACGGGGAACAAATGTGATCCAATCTCGCTGTTTTCCATTTTCCTTTAATGCTGTTCTAAGCGCACTATTAGCTGAGACACCTCCAGCTACGGCTATTTGTCGGATACCAGTCTCTTCAGAAGCTTTAATCAGTTTATTCATTAAAATACTGACAATTCTACTTTGTACAGAAGCGCAGATGTCTGCTAAATTGTTTTCAATAAAATGGGGATCAGTTTTGAGCTGCTTTTTCAGAAAATATAAAATAGAAGTTTTTAAGCCGCTAAAGGAAAAATCCAGATGCTCAATTCGGGGCTCAGGAAAGCTAAAAACAGCCTTACCCTGTTTAGCCAATTGATCAATTTTAGGTCCAGCGGGATAATCCAGTCCTAATAATTTTCCTGTTTTATCAAAAGCTTCTCCGGCTGCATCATCTATCGTAGAGCCAATCACCTCCATTTCAAAAGGGGAACGCACAATTAGAATTTGAGTGTGCCCACCAGAAACGGTTAAACACAAAAAGGGAAAGGTAGGCTTTGGATCTTCAGCAAAATGGGCCATCACGTGGGCACGCATATGGTTGACCTCAATTAATGGAAGATTATAGCTTAGAGCAAAGGACTTTGCGAAGGAAACACCCACCAATAAAGAACCCATCAATCCGGGGCCACGCGTAAAGGCTACCGCATCAATAGCTGTTTTTTCGATGTTAGCATCTTTGATCGCTCCATCTACCACAGGGATTAGATGTACTTGGTGCGCTCGGGAGGCTACCTCCGGGACAACACCTCCATATTTACGGTGAATTTCTTGGGTAGCCATTTTGTTACTCAAAACCACACCATCTTGAATAATGGCTGCTGAGGTGTCATCACAGGATGATTCGATCGCTAATATGGTTACTGGCATAGTTGCTACAGTTTATGACACTGTTAATTTAATTTTGGGAATTACTTAACTAACTACTTTGATAAAAATAAAGTTTTATCTAGCTTGGCCTTTCAATTGAAAACTATAGCAATGGCCACTAAACAAACTAAAAGAGATTCCAATTCAGGATCCGGTATCGGATCAGAAAACAACCTCAACTGCGTTATCGCCAAAGGTACACGGATTGAAGGAGATTTTAAAACATCTGAAAATGTCCGTATTGATGGTACGATTAAAGGTAACATTAGTTGTGACAAAAAATTGGTTTTAGGTAAAGACGCTCAAATTGAAGGATTATTACAGGCTAAAGAAGCAGTGATCATGGGCCAAATCCAGGGGAATGTGATCATTGGAGGCTTATTGAAGCTTGAAAGCAGTGCCAATGTGCACGGAGATATTACAGCTCAAAAAATAATTGTAGACGAAGGAGCCAAATATGATGGTATATCTAAAATTGGTTAAGGATGACGAGAAATAAATACTTATTTTTTGTCACCTTTGGAGTCGAAAATGAATAAATGGAAGAGAACCAAAAGGTGATTTAATTATCTAAATTCTAATTATGGTGGAGGACACCCAACTATTTGGTAAAAAAAGTCATCTTTGTTAATTAACCAACTTTTGGAGAATGTGTCCCTTTTTTAGCAGGATTCTTTGGGCTTTCCCATACACTGATTGAATTTATCAGCAGTTTTCCTGAAAATAGGAGAGGCATTTCGTTTTTTTTAGAGAAAAATATTATTATTGCAACAAAACAATACGGAAAATGAGATTAGCAATTAACCTTGTTCTTGTAGCCTTAGCTTTTTTCTTGGTTTACGCGCTTTATGCGAGTATTCGGGAGCCAATTGCCTTTAAGAATGAAGTAGAAAAGAGAAAAAATTTAGTCACTGCGAAATTAATGAAAATTCGCATGGCCCAAGAGGCCTATCGGGATATTACGGGTGAATTTGCGCCAAGCTTTGATACCTTATCTGAGGTATTAACGAATGGACGATTCAGAATTATCAAAGTATTAGGTGATCCTGATGATCCTAATTACACCGGTGAAATTACTTATGATACATCTTACACGCCAGCAAGAGATTCTATGCGTAGGATGTTAAAGATGAATAATTTTGATTCCTTACGCTTTGTACCTTACACAGCAGGTAAAACTTTTGATATAGAAGCCAAAGTTATTGAGTATCAAAAAACTAAAGTACCAGTTGTTGAGGTAGGTATTCCTTGGACAGAGTTCATGGGGAAATATGGAGATCCTAGCTACAATCGTTACGATCAAAGCTATGATCCTACTAAGCCCGTTAAGTTCGGTAGTTTATACGCACCCAACTTAGCCGGAAATTGGGAAGGCTAAATATTAACATAGAGGAAGGAAAGCCTTTGGACCTTCCCGCCGCAAAGCAAAAACTGTCCATCCTGATTGGGGTGGACAGTTTTGATTATATCATCACAGATGAAAATAATCAAATTCATGTCTTTAAATCTTACGGGTTAAAGCAAAGTATTTCTAGTAATTCCTACACTGAGTTTGAAGACTTCTTTCGTGGAGATCGATTATTGAATCGAAACTATAAGCAATGCTGCATTACGAGCTGTGGGCCTTATTTCACCTTGGTCCCCAAAAAGCTCTTTAAACCGGTTTCCGCAGCAGAATATCTAAAACAGGTCGCTGAATTAAACACAAAATACCTGGCACAAATAGATGCTTCCGAATCCAGTACACTCGTTAATGTATTTGGATTGCATAACTTCCTGCAGGAATGGTGTCAAAATCGATTCCCTAATGCAGACCACCAGCACCTCATTAGTAACCTATTACGGTTTGCACAACAAAATAAAATTAGCGAAGCTCCTAACCGATTGTATTTTTATAAGACAGGGAATCAAGTAGCTATTCTTTTGATTAAGTCACACCGTTTACACTTCTCTAATATTTTCCAAGTAGATTCATCAGAGCAACTCATTTATTATCTAGGGCTGATTTTTAATCAATTTAACGTCAGTCAATTGGATACTTCCGTTTATTGTTTAGGCAACTTAAAAGTTGGTGATGACTTCTATGGCATCTTAGATCAGTATCTGAGTAACCTGCAGCCATTACATTTGCCAAGCTCTTTTTCATTACCTGGAAAATTGACTACAGCTCCTTTAAACTTTGTAAGTATTCCTGCCGTTGCATTAAATAAATAGAACACCATGCGCATTATTGGAGGGCAATTCAAAGGACGTCGTTTCACACCACCTGCTAAAAATTGGCCAACTAGACCAACCACAGATATAGCTAAAGAAGGACTCTTTAATATCTTAATGAACGAATTTACTTTCAGTGAATTAAAAGTGTTGGACCTTTTTGGAGGTACTGGCAATCATAGCTATGAATTCATTTCCAGAGGATGTGAAGACGTAACCTACGTCGATAAGTTTTATGGCTGTGTTGCTTTTGTCAAAAAAACGGCTCAACTCTTAGAAATCGAACCTTACCTAAACATCATCAAAGGTGATGTTTTTAAGTTTATTGCCATGACTAATGAGCAGTATAACTATATTTTTGCAGGACCTCCTTATCCTTTGCCCAATTTGGATACTATTCCTGATCACATCTTTAAAGAGAATCTATTAGCTGACGGAGGCTGGTTTGTTTTAGAACATAACCCAAACCATGATTTCAAAAATCATCCTAACTACCTTAAAGAACGTCATTATGGGAAGACCATTTTTTCCATTTTTGTCAATCAAACCGAATTGGAAGCAGAATAGATAGCTTGTCTTTGGAACTAAGTCGGTTGGAAGATTGTTTTTTGCTGCAAAATCAATAGCTTTGCAGCCGAATTAAATGTCGTTTATGAATATCATTTCCATTATCGAGGAGGCAGTAGTACAAGGCGTTCAGACTTTGTACGGAATAGAGACTAGCGTGGATAAAGTTGCCATCAGCAACACCCGCAAAGAATTCGTAGGAGATTATACCGTTGTTGTATTTCCATTTACCAAATTAGCCCGCAAGAATCCAGTACAAGTAGGAGAGGAGCTGGGGACTTATTTGGTAGAGCAGGTGGAATGGATTACCGAGTATAATGTTATTAAAGGATTCTTAAACTTAGTAGTAAGTGACCTTTACTGGCAAGATTTCTTGTTGGAGATGGTCAATGATGATCAATATGGATATCAAGAACCTACTGGCAAAAAAGTAATGGTAGAGTTTTCTTCTCCCAATACCAACAAGCCGCTGCACTTAGGTCACATTAGAAATATATTGCTTGGTTGGTCCAGTGCGAAAATATTAGAAGCGGCTGGAAATGAGGTGGTTAAGGTTCAAATTGTTAATGACCGAGGTATCGCTATTTGCAAAAGTATGCTTGCTTGGCAAAAATTTGGAGATGGAGCAACACCGGAATCAACCAATTTAAAGAGTGATCATTTCGTAGGTAAATATTACGTGCTTTTTGAAACTAAATTCAAAGCTGAATATGCCGCTTGGCAAGAAACGGATTCTGGAAAAGCGATTTATGAAGCAGAAGCTAAGGAAGGTCAGGATACAAGCACCTTTTTTAAAGCCTACAAAAACACCTATTTCAATCAATTCAGTCCTTTAGGTAAAGAAGCAAAAGCAATGCTTGTCGCCTGGGAGGCGGAAGATAAAGCGGTAAGAGCGCTTTGGGAAAAAATGAATAGCTGGGTTTATGAAGGCTTTGGAACGACCTATGATCGCTTAGGCGTTAGCTTTGATAAATTGTATTATGAATCTGAGACCTATTTATTAGGAAAGGATACCATCGAGCAAGGTTTGAAAGAGGATGTTTTTTACCAAAAAGAAGACAACTCAGTCTGGATAGACCTTACAGATGTCAAGCTAGATCAAAAACTGGTGCTCCGTAGTGACGGCACGGCTGTCTATATGACTCAAGATATTGGTACGGCAGAATTGCGGTACCGTGATTTTGGTGTTGATAAAATGGTTTATGTCGTAGCAGATGAACAGAATTATCATTTTCAGGTCTTGTTTGAGATCATGAAAAAACTTAAAGCTCCTTATGCAGACGGATTGTTTCATTTATCCTACGGAATGGTTGATTTACCTACTGGAAAAATGAAATCAAGAGAAGGCACCGTTGTTGATGCAGACGATTTGATGGAAGAAGTAATTGGGGAGGCACGCAAAAATAGCGTAGAAAGAGGAACTTTTGAGGACATGAGCCAAGCAGAGCAGGATGAAATTACCAGAAAGATTGGTTTAGCCGCTTTGAAGTTTTTCATTATAAAAGTGCACCCTAAAAAACGGATGACTTTTAATCCTAAAGACTCTGTGGATATGCAAGGTCAAACGGGCCCTTATGTACAAAATGCCTATGTTCGGATTCGTTCGGTATTGCGTAAAGCTGGAGATACCCTTACGGATATAGCAGGGGACTATAAAAAACTAGCTCAACAGGAAAAATCCCTTGTTCTTCAACTGTTTGATTTTCCAGCTGTTATCCGAACAGCAGCAGCCGAATTAGACCCAGCATCCGTAGCGAATTACTGCTATAACCTTGCGAAAGGATACCATAAGTTTTATACCGACCTGTCTATCCTGAATGCTGAAACAGCAGAGGCGAAAGCATTTCGGATTCAATTGAGTAAAGCGGTTGCGCAAACTTTAAAAACAGGAATGGAATTATTAGGCATTGAAATGCCTGAAAAAATGTAAGCTAGATATGAGTAACGAAGAAGCCAAAGAAAGATCACTCAACTTTATTGAGCAGATTGTAGAAGAAGATATAAAGGAAGGGAAACACGAATTAATTCAAACGCGTTTTCCACCAGAACCTAATGGTTATTTGCACATTGGACATGCTAAGGCAATTACCATTAGTTTCGGTATTGCCAAACGATACGGTGGGAAATGTAATCTACGGTTTGATGATACCAACCCGACCACAGAATCAACCGAATATGTTGACAGTATTCGTAATGACGTTGCCTGGCTGGGTTTTGACTGGGCCGGGGAATTTTATGCCTCTGATTATTTTGATCAACTCTTTGAATTTGGTAAACAACTGATTCAAAGCGGTGACGCTTATGTGGATGATTCTACCGCAGAAGAAATGGCTGAAATGCGTGGAGATACCATGACTCCTGGGGTTAATAGCCCTTATAGAGACCGTTCGGTAGAAGAAAATCTGGCTTTATTTGAAAAAATGGCCAAAGGTGATTTTCCGGATGGATCCAGAGTTTTGCGCGCTAAAATAGATATGAGTGCTCCTAATATGCAGATGCGGGACCCTGTTTTGTATCGGATTAAACATGCTAATCACCACCGGACCGGAGACAAATGGAGCATTTATCCAATGTATGATTTTGCACACGGACAGTCTGATTCCATTGAAAAAGTAACGCACTCTTTGTGTTCTTTAGAGTTTCGCCACCACCGGCCACTATATAACTGGTTGATTGAAAAACTAGGCATATTTCCTTCTCGCCAAATTGAGTTTGCGCGGATGAACGTAGCCTACATGATCACTTCGAAACGGCGCTTATTGCGCCTTGTAGAGGATAATATTGTTTCGGGCTGGGATGATCCACGGATGCCCACTATTGCGGGTATGCGTAGACGCGGTTATCCAGCAGAGGCCATTGTTAATTTCTGTGAACGTACAGGAGTAGCAAAACGAGATAATGTGATAGAGTTGAGTTTATTGGAGTACTTCGTGCGTCAACAACTCAATAAAGAAACTGATCGGGTTATGGCAGTTCTAAATCCTCTAAAACTAGTTATCACTAACTACCCAGAAGGACAAAGTGAGGAATTAAATGCCATCAATAATCCAGAGGATGAGACGGCTGGCACTAGAACGATTCCTTTCTCTAGGGAACTGTATATTGAGCGGCAAGATTTTATGGAAGATCCTCCGAAAAAGTATTTTCGTTTAGGGCCTGGACGTAATGTTCGCTTGAAAAATGCCTATATATTGCATTGTGAAGATTTTGTCAAAGATCCAGAAACAGGAGAGGTGACAGAAGTACATTGCACCTACTATCCAGATAGTAAGTCAGGAGAAGATACTTCCGGCGTAAAGGCCAAGGGAACTTTACATTGGGTGTCGATTCCACACGCTAAGCCTGCAGAAGTACGTTTATATAATACCTTATTTACCGATCCAGAGCCCTTAAGTGATCCAGATCGAGATTTTATGGAGTTGTTGAATCCTGAATCAATGGTCGTTATTGAGAATGCTTTTGTAGAGCCACGTCTTTTGGAGGTCAAGCCTGGAGATCGCTTTCAGTTTATGCGCAAAGGGTAC
The DNA here is from genome assembly GCA_964021975.1 of uncultured Saprospirales bacterium. Taxonomy (GTDB): domain Bacteria; phylum Bacteroidota; class Bacteroidia; order Chitinophagales; family Saprospiraceae; genus DATFKA01. The sequence continues at coordinate 7,231 of CAXIDD010000204.1, forward strand.
TTTTGCGTAGATAAAGACAGTACTCAAGACCGTCCTGTTTTTAACTTAACAACGACACTTAAAGATACTTGGGCCAAACAAAAAAAGAAATAGACCGACATGGAAAATAAACCAGAAGGTGGGAAAGTAATTATAGAGCAAGAACATTTTCAGTTGATTCTGCAAAGGTTAGCGCATCAGTTGGTGGAAAAGTTCAATGACTTTTCAGATACCTGTATAATCGGTTTACAACCAAGAGGAGTAATTCTGGCCCAAGGTTTAGCTAAAATCCTGCGAGAAGACCTCCAGATCAAAAACCTGGAATTAGGGAAACTGGATATTACTTTTTACCGGGATGATTTCCGAAGGAGAGAAAAACCCCTCGGGGCCTATGTAACGGATATTGACTTTTTGGTAGAAGGAAAAAATGTGATTTTGGTGGATGACGTCTTGTACACGGGGCGTACAGTTCAAGCCGGCTTAACTGCACTCAATCATTACGGTAGGCCTAAAAGTGTCGAATTATTAACTTTGATCGATCGTCAGTTTAATCGACATCTGCCAATTGAATCTACTTTTACGGGTATGCGGATTGATGCAGTTGATGAGGCCTATGTATATGTAGATTGGGAAGAAGATTTAGCTGGTCATCAGGTTATTTTGTTTGATCGGAAAGAAGAATTTAAACAACTCATGCAATAGACTTTACAGATGTCAAATGTTATTCAAAAGCTAAGTACCAGACACTTATTGGGAATCAAAGATTTGACGCCGGAAGATATTCATTTAATTTTCCAGACGGCTGATAATTTTAAGGAAGTGATCAACCGTCCAATCAGAAAAGTACCTTCTTTAAGAGATGTGACGATTGCGAATTTGTTTTTTGAAAATTCTACCCGGACTAGAATTTCGTTTGAATTAGCAGAAAAACGTCTATCAGCAGATGTCGTCAATTTTTCGGCTTCCTCTTCTTCTGTTAAAAAGGGAGAAACGCTTTTGGATACGGTCAATAATATCCTTTCTATGAAGGTAGATATGGTGGTAATGCGACATCCTGCTCCTGGTGCCCACCAGTTCTTGGCCCAGCATATTGATGCTAATATTATCAATGCAGGTGATGGCACTCATGAGCATCCTACTCAGGCACTCCTAGATGCTTTTTCAATGCGAGAACAAGTAGGCGATTTAACTG